>NZ_RAWC01000087.1:0-33019 GCF_003611685.1 Corallococcus sp. CA049B
ATGCCCACGCCGATGCCGAGGGAGAATTCGCCCCGCGCGGCGCGCTCCTGGTTGAGCGTGTCCAGCGCCTCCAGCATGGCCAGCGCGCACGACACGGCGGCCTCCGGGTGGTCGGGCTGCTCCAGGGGCGCGCCGAAGTACGCGAGGATGCCGTCGCCCATGAACTTGTCCAGGGTGCCGCCGTGGCGGAACACCACCTCCACCATGCGCGACAGGTACTCGTTGAGCAGCGCCACCACCTGGGGGCTGTCCATCCGGTCCGACAGCGTGGTGAAGCCGCGGATGTCGGAGACGAGCAGCGTCACCTCGCGGTGCTCGCCGGCCTCCCCGTCCGTGCCCTTCTCCGAGATGCGCCGCGCGACCTCCGGGGAGAAGAAGCGGCCCAGCCGTTCGCGCTGCATCTCCTCGCGCACCACGTCCGTGACGAGCCCCATCACCGTGCGGCTGATGAAGAAGGCCACCGACGACGCGAGCACCATCACCAGCGCCAGTCCGGGCAGGAACTGGGACGCGGGCAGCCCCGCGCCCAGCGTCAGCATGGCCACCGCGACGATGCCCATCGCCGTGGCCGCCGCGACGATGAGCCGCGACAGCGTCACCATGGACACGATGACCACCAGCACCAGGTACACGCCCATGGTGAGCAGCGCGATGGCCACGCCGTTGGCGGAGCCCCGGATGGACCACTCCTGCAGGAAGTAGATGAGCGGCATGTCCAGCAGCGCCACGCCCAGCGCCGGCCGCCGCAGCAGGTCCGGCACCCTGCGCGCGCCCGCCCACAGCAGGACGGCCAGCGCGATGTAGCCCGCCAGCACGCCGCGCGACACGTGCCAGTCATCCAGCACGGCCAGCGCCAGCCACGCCGCCGTCGCGCCCATGCGCGTCACATTGAGCCAGGAGCCAACATCGGCCCGCCACTCCTCCAAACGGCGTTGCAGGGTGGCTTCGACTCGGGCGCGTGAGAACAGAAACCGCATGTATCAACGGAGGCTACCCCACGCATGGGGCGCTCTCCAGGCGGGGCCGCCCTGCGTTAGGGTCCTGGCCCATGGCGAGCATCGGGCACGTGGCGGTGGGCATGGCGTTGGGGCGTTACGAGACGGGGGCCGGCGCGCCCTGGCGGCGGCGGGTGGCGGTGATGGCGTTCCTGTCCCTGCTCGCCCTGCTGCCGGACGCGGACGTGGTGGCGTTCGCGCTGCGCATCCCCTACGCGGCGACGTGGGGACACCGCGGTGCGTCGCACTCGTTCGTGTTCGCGGCGGCGGTGGCGCTGGCGGTGGCGGCGCTGGCCCGGTGGAAGGGGGAGTCCGCCACGCGCTGGGGCATGCTGACGCTCGCGGCGGTGGCCAGCCACGGCATCCTGGACACGCTCACGGACGGCGGGCTGGGCGCGGCCCTCTTCTGGCCCTTCTCCAACGCGCGCGTCTTCGCCCCGGTGCGGCCGCTGCCGGTGGCGCCCATTGGCGCGGGCATGCTGTCCGCGCGAGGCCTGTACGTGAGCGGCGTGGAGTTCCTCGTGTTCCTGCCCGCCTGGCTCTACGCGATGTGGCCCCGGAAGAAGGCGCACGCGGCGGGGAGCGTCCAGGTTCCTTGAAGGAGGTCTTTCACGATGCGCCTGTTCACCGCCGTGACGCTGGGAGAGGCCCTCACCGCGCAGACAGCGCGGGGCATCGAGCGCCTGCGCGCCCTGGCTCCGGACGCGAAGTGGGTGCGGCCGGAGGGCGTGCACCTGACGCTGCTCTTCCTGGGGGACGTGGATGACAGCCGCCTGCCGGAGTTGCGCGACGCGCTGGAGCCGGTGGGGCTGTATCACGCGCCGTTCGTGCTGTCGGTGGCGGGCGGCGGGGCGTTCGGCTCGCCGTCCCACCCGCGCGTGCTCTGGGCGGACGTGCGCGGGGACACCGCCGCGCTGAAGGCGCTCCAGGCGGACGTGGCGCGCGCGCTGGAGCCCCTGGGCTTCACGTCCGAGCACGGCGAGTACATCGCGCACCTGACGCTGGCCCGGGCCCGGCCACCGCGCGGGGACCCGGCGCTGGCGGCGTGCGCGCGCGAGCTGCAAAGCGCGTCCTGGGGTGAGGGGCGCGTGGACCGGCTGGTGCTGTTCGAGAGCACGCGCGGCCACTACGTGCCCCGGCTGGAGGTGATGCTGGAGCGCGGCTAGCAGGCGCGCAGGGACTCCGCCACGGGCACGGCGGCGGGCAGCGTGACGGTGAGCAGCGTGCCGCGTCCCTCGCGGCTCTCCGCGCGCAGCGTGCCGCCCAGGCCGGTGACGATGGTGTGGCTCACGGACAGGCCCAGGCCGGTGCTGTTGGGGCGCGCGGTGGCGAAGGGCTCGAAGATGTGCGCGAGCGCGTCCTGGGACAGGCCCTTGCCGGAGTCCTGCACCTCCACCACCACCTCGCCGTCCTCGCTGGTGTAGGCCGCCACGCGCAGCACGTTGTGCGCGGCGTCCTGGGCGTCCATCTGCTGCAGGCCATTGAGCAGCAGGTTGAGGAAGAGCTGGGTGAGGCGCGCCTCGTCCGCGTCCACCGTGGGCATGTCGTGGAAGTCCCGCTCCAGCCGCGCGCGGTGCTGCAGTTCGCCGCGCAAGAGCTTGAGCGCGTTCTCCAGCACCGGCTGCACGGCCACGCGGGCGCGGTGCTCCGGCGGCTTGCGCGACAGCGTGCGCAAATCCTGCACGATGTGCTTGAGCCGGGTGGCGCCCTCCACCGTCTCGCCCAGCGCCTCCAGCATGTCGTCCAGGTCCGCGCGCGGCACGGGCTTGCCGTCCAGCAGCGGCTGCTTCAGGCGGTCCATCTCCTCGCGGATGTACGAGAGGTTCGCCAGCACGAAGGCCAGCGGGTTGTTCATCTCATGGCCCACCGCCGCCGCGAGCGAGCCCAGCGCGGACAGCCGGTCCGCCTGGAACAGCCGCGCCTCCAGCTGCTTGCGCAGCGTCACGTCGCGCGCGAACACGCGCAGGCCCGGCGGGTCCCACAGCTGCGCGATGGTGAGCTCCCAGTAGCGCCCGTCCAGGTGCACCGTGGGCGGCGGCTCTCCCGGGGGCGCGCCCCGCCACGCCCAGACGACGGCCGCGTTCACCAGCGGGTGCGCGGCGCCCTTCTCCACCAGGTCCTGGAAGGCCGCGTGGGTGGCGGGGTTCGCGTACCGCAGCTCCCCGTCCATGCCCAGCTCCAGGAGCGGCTCCGGGTGCAGCAGCGGGAAGGACGCCAGCCGGTACAGCGGGTCCTCCAGCGCGCGCAGGCCGCTGACGTCGCGCACCAGCAGGCCCAGCCGCACGCCCGTGTCCCCGGGCGAGGGCGCGCAGGGGGTGATCTCCGCCGCGTAGACGCGCTCGTCGCCGTTCACGGTGAGCCGGTACTCCAGCCGCCCGTCGGAGCCGCCCCGGAGGACGGCGTCGAGCAGGGACATGAGGGGCTTGCTCGCGGCGGTGCCCAGGACCTCCTCCAGCTTGCGCCCCTCCCCGCCGCGCATGTCCAGGCCGAAGGCGCGGCCGGACGGGGACCACAGCCGCAGGCAGCGGCCTTCCGCGTCCAGCTCTCCGGCCAGGTACTCGGCGGCCCCCGTGGGACGCGGGCCGGACGCGGGCGCGTCCAGACCGGGCGACCGGACGAAGGTCTCCACCCGGAAGGGGCCCATGAGCATCTCCAGGCCCGCGCCGTCGGTGTTCATCCGCGTGAGGACGGAGATGAGCGCCTGCGCGTCCGCCTCCGGCATCCTCTTGGTGAGGATGAGGCCGTCGGCGAGCGTGGGGATGGTGAAGAGGAACGGCGTGAGCCGCGGCGCGTCCGCGCCCAGGTACGTCGTCAGCGTGGCGCGCATCGCGTGCGCGTCCTTGTGGTTGCAGAAGAGCGCGCACAGGTCCGACTCGCCGCGCATCACCGCGTCCAGCGCCTTGCGGTAGGTGCCCAGGAAGCGCTGCTCGGAGAAGAGCGTGTCCGGGCGCAGGCCCAGCGACTCCAGGTGGCGCACAGGGAGCAGGTGCCCGCCGGTGGAGCGCGGCGCCACCCACGCCACGCGCTTGCCCGCCAGCGTCTCCAGCGTCAGCGGCTCGTCCGAGCGGCAGATGAAGGCGGCGTGGTAGTAGCAGCTGCCGGAGCGCACCGCGCGCAGCACCGCGCGCGCCTGCGGCTCGAAGGCGTTGCACTGCTCCGCGGTGCCCCAGGCCATCTCCACCCGGCCCGAAGCGAGCTCCGCCTCCAGGTACTCGTAGGTGGGCGCCATGGACATCACCACCGGGCGGCCCATCCGCTCCGACAGCGCCCGCGCGAACAGCTCCACACGCACGTGCTCCCGTACCTCGCCGAGGGACGGATAGAGCAGGCAACGGATGGGCGAGTTCGATGCGGTCACGACGAATTCCTCCGATGAGCCCCCTCTCCCGAACGCACGGACTGCCGGCGCGCGAGTGCTTCGTAACTACCTCAAAATTTCCGGCGATGCCACACTATTCTTGGTTCGCTGTAATAAGTAGATTCCCCAGGTTTACCACGCTCTGACCCAGGGTCGGAAGCGACATCCGCATACCATGGGTGAACTCCGCTCTGAAACGGCTGGCACCCGGGCTGCACTGGGGGTGGGTGGACGGATGCAACCCCTGGAAGGGACGGACGGATGCGCTGGATCGTGAAGGGGCTGTGGCTGCTGGCCCTCGTGCTGGTGGGGGCGACGTGGCTGGTGGGCCGCGGGACGCAGGCGGCGCCGCGCGAGGCGGAGGGCGTGGCGGCGAAGGTGCGGACGGGGGACGTGGTGTTCCAGACGTCGGGATCACGCCAGTCGAAGGCCATCCAGGTCGCCACGCACAGCCCGCTGTCGCACGTGGGGCTGGTGGAGGTGACGCCGGAGGGGACGTTCGTGGTGGAGGCGGTGCAGCCCGTGAAGCGCACGCCGTTCGCGCGATGGAAGGCGCGCGGGGTGAAGGGGCGGCTGCTGGTGATGCGGCCGCGGGGCGTGGATGACGCGGCGAAGGCGCGGGCGGTGGAGGAGGCGAAGCGGCACCTGGGCAAGCCGTACGACGCGCTCTTCGGGTGGGGGGACGAGGCGATGTACTGCTCGGAGCTGGTGCGCAAGGCGTATGCGACAGGAGCGGGCGTGGAGTACGGCAGGATGGAGCGGCTGGGCGACCTGGACGTGGCGGGGCTGCGGCGTGAAATCGCCGAGCGCTACCGCGGTCCGGTGCCGGTGGACCTGGAGCTGGTGACGCCCGCGAGCCTGGCGGCGGATGCCAGGCTCGCGGTCGTGTATTCGGACTTCCCGCGGGCGCCCTAGCGCTTCACGCGGAGGACCTGGAACCCCTTCCCTCCGGCTCCAAAGCCCTTCAGGTTCTCCGCCCGCACCACCAGGTCGCCATTGGACAGCGCGCCCCAGACCTCCGCGCGGGCCAGGACGCCGCTGGTGGCCCGCTCGAATCTCCGGGCCTCCGTCCATGTCACGCCGTCCGTGCTGGTGAAGAGGCGCGCGTAGAGGTCCGACGCGGGCTGCACGTCGCCCACGTCCGCCCTCGCCGTTCCCAGCACGAAGCCGCCTCCCGGCAGCGCCTCCAGCGAGTAGGCCGGTCCCGGCAACGTCATCAGCGCATCGACTCGTCCGCTCGCGTACACGCGCAAGAGCTTCGGGTGCTCGGGCTCATAGAGCGTGGACTGTCCCAGCAGCAGCTCTCCTCCCGGCAGCACCGTCCCCGTCACCGCGTTGGCCGCGTAGCCGCCCATCACCTTCGTCCAGGTGCGGCCCCCGTCCGTCGAGCGCACCACCGCCGCCTGCGCGCTGCTGCTCCCGAACGTGGCCCACAGCACGCTGCGCGTCGCATCCGCGTACAGCGCCGTGCCGTGCCGGTGGTCCTGGAACGTCGCGCGCGGGGTCCACGTCGCGCCGCCGTCCGTGCTCGCCCACAGCCGCAGCGGCGTGCTCCCGGAGGTGAACGTCTGGTACTCCAGGAAGAACACCGTGCTGCCCAGCTCCGCGAAGCTCGCGGGCGACATCGCGCGGTAGCTCCCCAGCGAAGCAACATCCGCCCACGTGCGACCGCCGTCCGTGGAGCGCTCCAGGTGGTAGCTGCCGCCGCGGCTCATCTGCGCGAGCAGCGTCCCGTCCTTGAGCGCCGCCATCACCCAGAACGACGCGCCGCCCACGCCCTGCCCTCTCGCGCTGAAGGTGCGCCCGCCGTCCGTGCTCGCCAGGAGCTTCGAGCGGCTCCCGTCCAGCGCCAGCGCGAACACCGTGCCCGCGCCGTCCACGGCCAGCACCTCGTGCGTGGTGTTCGTGAACACCGACTCCAGCGTCACCGGCCCCTGCGTCCCGCCATCCACCGGCGGCGTCCCCGCGTCCACGCCGCCGTCCGTGCCCGAGCCGCCATCCGGCGTCCCCGCGTCCACGCCTCCATCCGAGGTGCCCGAGCCGCCATCCGTGCCCGAGCCGCCATCCGTGCCCGAGCCGCCATCCGTGCCCGAACCGCCATCCGGAACACCGCCGCCATCCGGCGTCCCGCCGTCCTGCCCGGAGCCGCCGCCGCCTTCCGGCTGGCGAGCCAGCGCCACGCGCATCACCCGGCCGCTGGAGTTCGCGTCCACCGCGTCGCCGTAGAAGCACGGCACCTCCGTGACGCTGTCCGGCAGCACGTCCAGGGTGCTCAGGTAGCCCTTGAAGCTCGTGCGCGAATCCAGCGTCACCGGGTCGCTGAACACGCCGTTGCGCAGCACCCGCACGCGAATTTCGTAATCCGTCGCCGTCTGGAAGTGATTGTAGAAGACATACAGCGCGTCCCCGATGCGCGTCACCGCGGGCTGCAGCGCCCAGTCCGGCGTCCCCTCCACCAGGATGCGCGAGCCGAACGACGTCCCGTCGAAGCGCCGGTAGTACAGCCGCTCCGTCTCGTCCTTGTAGACCAGGTGGATGCCGCCCCTGCCGTCCTCCACCGCGCTCAGCGCCGCGCCGTGGTAGATGCCGTCGGAGAACGCGTCCCGCTGCGGCCCCCACGTGTCCAGCGGATCCGCGGCGTCACGCACCCGCATCCGCGTGGGCTCGAAGCCGTCGTGCATGGCCCAGAAGAAGACGAGCTTGGACCCCACGCTGAGCAGCCGTCCCCCGCCCCGCTTCCGCGTGCGCCCCAGGTCCGGCTGCTTCTGGAAGCTCGCGCCGCCGTCCGTGGACACCGCCACCACCGCCGTGGCGCCCCCGTCCGGCTCCAGCCGGAACGCCTGCACCCACAGCCGCCCCTTCGAGTCCCGCGCCAGGAGCGCCCGCGAATACGCCGTCGCACTGTCCGCGTTGAACACCCGCACCGCCGGCTCCGGCGTCCAGGTGTCCTCGTCCGCGTCGTAGCGCCACCACTGGAAGTACACGTCGTGCCGCGACGACGCCGCCAGTGACGGGCCTTCGTACGCGTAGACCATCGCCACGTCGCGCCCCACCGCGACCAGCTCCGCCCGGTCGTGGTGCGACGGATCCGGCTGGACTTCCGCCAGCTTGGAGAAGCCCAGGAACCCGTCCTCGGAGCGGAACAGGTTCAGCCCCTCGCCCTCCGCCCCCTGCTGCTGGATGGCCAGGAGCCACGTGGGCGCATGCCCATTGCCCGTCTCAATCCGCACCGCGTGCCGATGCGCCGGCAGCGTCAGGGCATTGCCCCCGCCGGCCGGCACCATGGGCACTCCTCCCGCCGCCACCACCGTGGTCAGCAGGGCCCCCACCCAGGACATCATGTGATTGTGCGCCCCCTGTCGTATCCCCGCCCGAAAGGTAGGGACGGCAGCCCCGGGAGCAATCCGGCGGAGGCGGACCCGAGGGCCCGGCCTTCTCCGCGCGGACAGGTGAACACACCCACCGCGCGACGCCCCCGGGACTGTTGGGAGCGTCGCGGCGGCGCCCTGCGACTACTTCGCCTTGCGGCGGCGCGGGGCGGCGGTGCCCGCGTCGGTGGCGGTGCCCGCGTCCATGCCCTCGAGCGTGCCCGCGTCACCGGCGGTGCCGGCGTCCGGCGGCGTGGCCGTGGTGACGGCCGGGGGCGGGTTCACCAGCTTCAGCGAGGTGAGGAACGTGTCCGCCGTGGTGTTGGGGTGGTTGGGGTTGTAGATGACCAGCAGCGTGTACAGGCGCGGGCCCACCAGGAAGTTGCGCGCCTTGATCTCCCCGACCACCGGCGAGCTGACCGTGTAGGCCTTGCCGGGGTAGCCATCCAGGGTGACGTCCGTCTCTTCCTTGATGGTGCCCTGGACCTGCTTGACCAGGCCGTCCTTGCCCTCGTTCAGCAGGGCCTCCGGGGGACGGCTCGCCACCAGGCGCTCCGGGTAGTCCGCGGTGCTGATGGAGTAGATGGTGCCGTCCTCGGTGCGCGAGGAGAAGGCCGCGGTGTTCACCGTGTTGGCGCCCAGCGGGACCTGCTTGCGCTCCACCTGGGGCTCCGTCGGCATGCCGATGGAGAAGCCTTCCGTGGCCTCGTAGGGCTTGAAGGTCGGGCCCGCGGCGGCCGCGGCGCCACCCGCCTCGCCCGGAACGGGCTCGTTGGGCACGTCCTCGATGGTGGAGGTGGCCGAGGGGCCACCGGTGCCGCCCGAGGAGGAGCCGTCGGTCTTCTGCTGGTTGGCGCACGCACCGGCGATGAGCGCGAGGGTGGTGAGCGACGCGAGGAGGAGGCGGGACAACGGGCGCATGGGCACGCTTCCTGAGAGGGAAGTGGAAGAAAACAAACTGTCTTGTCGGACGGTAGACGAAGTCCTCCGCCGCTGACTACCCGAGTTTCGACGCGGCGCGAGCAACTTGCCCAAGCCCCACCCCCGAAAGCGTCCGGGGGCGGACAACGCGCACCAGGGCCGGAAAATCGGCGCGGGCGGGCTATTCGCCCAGGTACGCGCGCCGCACCTCGGCGCTGTCCAGGAGCGCCTTGCCGGGTCCGGCCATCACCACCTCGCCCGTCTCCAGCACGTAGCCGTAGTGGGCGGCGTTGAGGGCCAGGTGCGCGTTCTGCTCCACCAGGAGCACGCTGACGCCGGTGGCGTTCACCTCGCGCAGCGTGCGGAAGATGGTCTCCGTCACCTGCGGCGCCAGGCCCAGGGACGGCTCGTCCAGGAGCAGCAGCTGCGGCTTGCTGAGCAGCGCCCGGGCGATGGCCAGCATCTGCTGTTCGCCGCCGGACAGCGTGCCCGCCAGCTGCTTCTGACGCTCGCGCAGCACCGGGAACAGGCTGAAGCCCTTGTCCATGTCCTGGCGCACCTGGGCGGTGTCCTTGCGCAGGTACGCGCCCAGCTCCAGGTTCTCCGTCACGGTGAGGTTGGGGAAGATGCCCCGGCCCTCCGGCGCGTGCGCCATGCCGCGAGGCACCAGCTGGTGCGCCTTGAGGCCGGTGATGTCCTTGCCCGCCAGCGTGATGCGGCCCGCGGTCGGCTTGAGCATGCCGCTCACCGCGCGCAGGGTGCTCGTCTTGCCCGCGCCGTTGGCGCCGATGAGGGCCACCATCTCGCCCTTGCCCACCGTCAGGGACACGCCCCGTAGCGCCTGGATGGCGCCGTAGCGGACCTGGATGCCCTCCACCGACAGGAGCGGCTCGAACGCACGCCGCTCGCCCAGCACCTTCACCGGCTCGCTCACGCCGCGCCTCCGTGGGACTCCAGGTAGCTGTCGCCCAGGTACGCCTCGATGACCTTGCGGTCGCTGCGCACTTCCGCGGGAGCGCCGCGGGCGATGGTCTCTCCGTGGTCCAGCACGGTGATGCGCTCGCAGATGCCCATCACCAGCTTCATGTCGTGCTCGATGACCAGCACCCCCAGCGAGAACTCGTCGCGCAGCCGGCGGATGAGCACCATCAGGTCCGCCTTCTCCCGCGTGTTCATGCCCGCCGCGGGCTCGTCCAGCAGCAGCACCTTGGGGCGGGTGCCCAGCGCGCGGGCAATCTCCAGCCGGCGCTGCTCGCCGTAGGGCAGGTTCTTCGCCTCTTCATCGCGGCGGTGCGACAGGCCCATGACCTCCAGCAGGTGCTCCGCCTGGCGCGTCAACTCGCGCTCCTCGGCCTGGAAGCCGGGGGTGAGCAGCAGCGCGCGCCACCAGTCGCGGTAGTTGCGCATCGCCGTGCCCGCCTTGGCCAGGGGGCCCATGACCACCGGGTGCAGCGCGCCTTGAGCGCGGCAGGCCACCTTCACGTTGTCCAACGCCGTCAGGGCGCGGAACAGGCGGATGTTCTGGAACGTGCGCGCCAGGCCCAGGTGGTTGATTTGATGCGGCACCCAGCCGTTCACCCGCTGCCCGGCCACGCGCACCTCGCCCTCGGTGGGCTGGTACACGCCGGTGAGCACGTTGAACGCGGTGGACTTGCCCGCGCCGTTGGGACCAATGAGGCCCAGGAGGTCGCCCTGGCGCACGGAGAGGTTGAAGTCCGTGAGGGCCTTGAGGCCCCCGAAGCGGATGCTCACGCCGGACGCCTGGAGCAGCGCGTCCCCAGTGCCCGAGGCGGAGACAGGAGTCACGGCGGCGCTCATGTCAGCCCCCTCTTCTTCCGGGGAAGCCACCGGGGAAGCACGTCCCAGAGCTCCTTCGTGCCGAACAGGCCCTGCGGACGCGCGAGCATCAGCACGACCAGCAGGATGCCGTACACGGGCATGCGGATCTGATCCACCTTCTGCGCCAGGCTGCCCCCCGCGCCCAGCGCGCCGAACAGCGAGCGCAGGCCTTCGGGCAAGAGCGTGAGGAAGATGGCCGCGACGATGGCGCCCGTGCTGGAGCCCAGCCCGCCCAGCACCACCATGACGACGATCTCCATGGACTTCACGAAGGTGAACGAGCCCGGGTTGATGATGGGCACGAAGTGCGCGAACAGGCCGCCGGCGATGCCCGCGAAGAACGACGAGATGACGAACGCGCGGACCTTGTAGCCGGTGGTGTCCACGCCCATGGCCTCCGCGGCCACCTCGTCCTCGCGGATGGCCCACAGGCTGCGGCCGTGGCTGGAGCCCGCGATTCTCCGGGCCACCAGCACCACCAGGAAGACCCAGAAGTACACCATGGCCACGCTGGAGTACTGCGGGATGCCGGACAGGCCCAGCGCGCGGCCAAAGGCCTCCGTGTTCTGCACCACCACGCGGATGATCTCCCCGAAGCCCAGCGTCACGATGGCCAGGTAGTCACCGCGAAGCCGCAGGGACGGCAGGCCCACCAGGAAGCCGCACAGCGCCGCGCAGGTGCCGCCCGCGAGCAGCGCCACGGTGAAGAGCACCTGGTCGCTGGCGGCCACCGGCAGGAAGGACAGCGCCACCTCCTTGAGCTCCAGGGACGTGACGCCCGCGATGTACGCGCCCACGGCCATGAAGCCCGCGTGGCCAATGGAGAACTGGCCCGTCATGCCGTTCACGATGTTGAGGCTCACCGCGAGGATGATGTTCACCCCCACCACGGACAGGAGGTACGTGGCGAAGGGCGAGGTGTTCAGCAGCACATCCGCCAGGAGCACCATCGGCACCGCGATGAGCACGGGCAGGATGCCGCGCAGGGCCGGGGGCACGCGGCCCACGGACTCGTCGGTCAGCGTCGTCACGCCTCCAGGTTGGGCCGCCATCAGACCTTCTCCGCCGCGACGCGGCCGAACAGACCGCCCGGCTTCACCAGCAGCACCAGGATGAGGAAGGCGAAGGCCACCGCGTCACGCCAGGTGCTGGCCGCGTAGCCCACGACGAACTCCTCCACCAGGCCCAGGAGCAGCGCGCCCACGACGGCGCCCGGCACGTTGCCGATGCCTCCGATGACCGCCGCCACGAAGGCCTTGAGGCCCACGTACAGGCCCATGAGCGGGCTCACGGACGTGTCCTTGATGGCGTAGAGCAGGCCCGCGCCCGCCGCCAGCGCGCTGGAGAGCATGAACGTCAGCGCGATGATGCGGTCGGTGGGGATGCCCATCAGCGCCGCGGTGCGGTGGTCGTAGGACACCGCGCGCATCGCCTTGCCAAAGCGCGTCCGGTACACGAGGAACTGGAGCGCGGCCATCAGCGCCACGGCGATGAGGAAGCTGATGACCTGCCAGTTCCAGATGACCACGTCCCGGTCGCCAATGATGAACCACTCGCTGGGGACGATGACCTCCGGGAAGGCCCGGGGGGACGCGCCCGGCAGGAAGCCGATGTCCAGCTGGAAGCCGTATGACAGCGCGAACGAGATGCCGATGGCGGTGATGAGCGCGGTGAGGCGCGGCTTTTCACGCAGCGGGCGGTAGGCGAAGCGCTCGATGAGGAAGCCGAGCAGCGCGCACCCCACCATGGCCACCGCGAAGATGACGACCACGCCCCACATGGAACGCTGCGCCTGGCGCCCGAGGGCGAAGGCGGTCGCGTAGCCCATGTAGACGCCGACCATCATCACGTCGCCGTGGGCGAAGTTGATGAGCTTGAGGACGCCGTACACCATCGTGTAGCCCAGCGCGACCAGGGCGTAGATGGTGCCGGCGGCCAGACCGTTGATGAGGTGCTGGATGAGCTGCGACATGTGCCGGGGTGGGCCCTGGGGTTAAGGCGAGATGGTGGTGACGTAGGTGGACTTGCCGTCCTGGACCTTCAGCACCACGGCGGACTTCACCGCGTTGCGCTTCTCATCCAGCGTGATGTTGCCCGCCACGCCGGGGAAGTCCTTCGTCTTCGCGATGGCCGCGCGCAACGCGGGGCCGCTGGTGTCCGGGGCGTTCTTGAGCGCTTCAATGGCGACGCGCGCGGCGTCGTAGCCCAGCGCCGCGAGCGCGTCCGGCACCGCGCCGTTGTTGTCCGCCTTGTAGTCCGCGATGAACTTCTTCACGCGCTCGTCCGGGTTGTCCGGCGAGTAGTGGTTGGAGAAGTAGCTGCCTTCAATGGCGCTGCCGCCCAGCTCGAAGAGCTTCTCGGAGTCCCAGCCGTCGCCGCCCATCAGCGGCACCTTCAGGCCCAGCTCGCGCGCCTGGCGGGCGATGATGCCCACCTCGCTGTAGTAGCCCGGCACGTAGATGCCCTCCGGCTGCGTCTTCTTGATGGCGGTCAGCTGCGCGCGGTAGTCCGTGTCGCCCTGGCTGTAGCTCTCCGTGGCCGTAATCTTGCCGCCCAGCTCCGCGAACTTCTGGCGGAAGACCTCCGTGAGGCCAATGGAGTAGGCGCTCTTGTTGTCCTGGAGCACCGCGACCTTGTTGAGCTTGAGGTTCTCCCGCGCGAACTTCGCCATCACGAAGCCCTGGAACGGGTCGATGAAGCAGACGCGGAAGATGTTGTCGCCCTTCTCCGTCACGGACGGGTTGGTGGACGACGGGGTGATCATGGGCACGCCGGCCGCCTGGGCCTTCTCCGCCATGGCCAGGGAGCTGGAGGACGCCACCTCGCCCAGGATGAGCGCCACCTTGTCCTGGGTGATGAGGCGGGTGACGGCCTGCGCGGCCTCCTCCGGCTTGCTCTGGTCGTCGTACACGCGCACGACCAGCTTCTTGCCCTTCACGCCGCCGGCCGCGTTGGCCTCCTTCACCGCCAGCGCGATGCCATTGCGGGTGGAGATGCCGAACGTCGCCTGGCCGCCCGTCAGCGCGCCCACTTCGCCCAGCACGATGACGTCGTCACCGCCCGGGGGCGCACCGCCGCCCTGCGCGGTGGCCGGGGCCTGCGCCGCGGGGGTGCCTCCCGCCTCTCCCGTGGGCTGCGTCTTCTTCTCGCAGGCGGCCGCCAGGACGGCGAGCGCGGCGAGGAGCATCGGGGCAAGTCGTCGCATGCGGGGGCTTCCTCCGGGGGAGATGACGGGCAAAGCCCCGGTTTTCTAGGGGAGCCCTCCCCATGGGTCAAGCGCACAGCTTGGCTCCGGAGTCCCGCCAACACCCTGAAACAGCGCTGTCGCCAGCCCCTGCCCCGACCCTGAGTGCGCGCCCTGCCTGCTCAGGGCTCCAGCCAGAAGTGCTCCCGGCCCGACGGTCCCCGGCGGATCCTCGGCGGGCCCCGGGGCCCGTCCTCTTGCGCCTCGACGGCGTCCCAGGCCGGCATGTCTTCATGCGTCAGCGACCACCCGGCGGAGGGAGCGGCCTCGGCGTCCGGCAGCGCGCCCGGCGTCCAGGAGGCGGGCTCCAGGTCTGACGCCGCGCCTCCTGACGCCTCTTTCGGGGCCGACTCCGGGAGCGCCGCTCCCGCGCGGCGGCGCAGGAGTCGGCCCGCCACCATCAGTCCCACCGCGCCGGCCATCCATCCGAGTCCCCGGCCAGGTCTCATGGCTCGCATCGCAGACGCCTCCTCGTGCGGGCCGGACCCTCCGGACTCGCGCCCTCACGGTGAGGTGTGGGGACGCGCGCGGCCAGCGTGAAGCCCGGGGTCCTGCCGCTGCATGCCTGCCCCTCGGACAGGAAGCGGGGAGGCGTCTGGCGCGGCGTTGCCAGCGGCGTGCGGCGTGCCGAGCCCCTGGAGCATCCAGCGCCAGGGGTTTTCTTGGGCGTCATTGAACCCACTTTTCGGGTGATGGCCGTGGCGGACACGTCAGCGTCCACTTCCCCCCAGGAAACCCTCTCCAGCGCGCTGGACGGCCCTGGCGCCCCGCTCGCGACCACACCCGACCCGACGTGAAGGCACAAGGAGCCAAGTCCATGATGATCAAGCGCAACGACATCAAGGAAGGGATGACGGTCCGCAGCAGTGACGGCGAGAAGCTGGGCAAGGTCTTCGCCGTGAGTGAGGGCGAGTTCCACATCGAGAAGGGGATGTTCTTCCCGAAGGACTACCTGGTCCGCTACGTGGAGGTGAGCGACATCCGCAACGGGGAGATCTACCTCAACCACGGCCGCGAGGCGCTGCGAGGGCTGTCCGACTCCGGCGCGGTGGGCGCGACGGCGGCGACGGCGGCGACGGCCACCGGCGGCACCGTGGGTGGCATTGGCGCGGGGCTGAAGACGGGCACCGCGAAGGTGGAGGAGGTCCCCCGGACCGGCGCGGAGAAGATCGGCCTCAAGGACCGGGAGAAGGACCGCGAGCTGCGCCGCGAGCTACGCACCGACCTGCGCGCCGACGCGAAAGCCGCCGAGCGCATCGCGAACGACGACGTCACGCTGCGCACGCACCATGAAGAGCTGGACGTCACCAAGCGCCAGCGCTCCGCGGGCGAGGCGCAGGTTCGCAAGATCGTCGTCGAGGAGACGAAGACGGTGGAGGTCCCGCTGCGCCACGAGGAGGTGGAGGTGGTGCGCCGCGCGGTGAAGGGGAAGGACACCATTCCTGGCGACGTGGCGACCTTCCAGGAGGAGACCATCCGCATCCCCCTGAGCGCGGAGGAGGCGGAGCTGACCAGGCGCGCGTACACGGACGAGGAGATCACCATCCACAAGCGCCCCATCGAGGAGCGCCGCACCATGGAGGGCCGCGTCCGTCACGAGGAGCTGGAGGAGCCGAAGGTGGTGCGCACCGAGCCCACCGTGGACGAGGAGAAGCGCCGCACCGGCTACCGCGCGGACGTGGACATCGACCCGCTCAAGCGCTCGTAGCGCCACCCTCGGGAAGCCTCGCGGCCCTTGTGCTCCGCCTCCGCATGCCGCGCCTTCACGCGCGCGGTGTGCGGGGGGAGGTGGCACCGCGTCGTGTCAGCGCGGCGCGCGGGTGGGCGGCGTCGCGCGGGTAGGGGCCTCCCGCTGGTGGTTCACGGCGGTCTCCAGCCGCTGCGAGTCGCGCAGCCGCTCCGGGAAGAGCCGTCCCGCCAGCGCCGCCAGGGCCGTATCGCGCGCCGGGGGACACGCGGCCACCAGCCGGTCCGCCATGGCGTGGGCGTTGTCGAAGCGGGCCTCCGGGGCCTTGGACAGCGCCACCGACAGCACGTTCCACAGGGGCGTGGGCAGCTCCGGGGGCTTCGTCAGCTTCTCCTGGCAGATGGCCTTCATGGTGTCCAACTCGTCCTCGCGCTCGAAGGCGCGCCGGCCCGTGAGGGCCTGGTAGAGGACGAGCCCCATGGCGAACAGGTCGCTGCGCGCGTCCAGCTTCTGGCCCAGCGCCTGCTCCGGAGACATGTAGAGCGGCTTGCCCTTCACGATGCCCGGCAGCGTCACCGTGCGCTGCGCGCGCACCTTGGCCACGCCGAAGTCCAGCACCTTCACCTGGCCGTCGAAGCCCACCATCACGTTGTGGGGTGACAGGTCGCGGTGCACCAGGTCCATGGGCGCGCCGTCCTCGCCCTTGAGCGCGTGCGCGGCGTGCAGGCCCAGCAGCGCCTGCGACACGATGGCGGACACCACCGCCGGCTCCAGCGGCCCCTTGTTGGCGCGCAGGAGCCGGTCCAGGTCGATGCCGTTCACCAGCTCCATGGCCATGTAGTACGCGCCCTGCGCCTCGCCGAAGTCGTAGACGTGCACCAGGTTGGGGTGCGACAGCCGCAGGCCGATGCGCGCCTCGTCCAGGAACTGCTGCACCATCTCCGGCTGCGCCGTCAGGTGGGGCAGGATGCGCTTGAGCGCCACCAGCCGCCCCAGCCCCTCCGGCCCGCGCGTGCGCGCGACGAGCACCTGCGCCATGCCGCCCGTGCCCAGGGGCTTCACGACCTCATAGCGGCCAATGCGCCCGCGGTTGACGGGCGTGCCCTCCACGTCCAGCTCGTCCAGCCGCTCCAGGGGGCCCCGGCCGTCCGTCAGCGCCAGGAAGGACAGCACCGCGGAGTCCAGCTGCTCGCCAATCGCCTCCACCAGCCCCATCACCCGCTGGCCGCCGTCCTCGAAAACCCCGTCCACCACCAGGCCCAGCCCGCCCAGGTTCAGCCGCCCCAGGGTGAGCTGCTGGCAGAAGAGCATCCGGCCTTCCCGCAGC
Source organism: Corallococcus sp. CA049B (assembly GCF_003611685.1). NCBI lineage: Bacteria > Pseudomonadati > Myxococcota > Myxococcia > Myxococcales > Myxococcaceae > Corallococcus > Corallococcus sp. CA049B. The sequence goes on from NZ_RAWC01000087.1 coordinate 16,740, forward strand.
TTCCGGGGGCCGCGCCAGTGGGCCGCCTCGAAGACGTCCACGCCCAGCTCGCCCAGCACGCGCGTCAGCACCGGGCCTCGCGTGCCCCGGAGCGAAACGAAGCCCGCCTTCGCGTGCACCATGCGGGCGCACTGCGTGAGGAACACATCCAGGCCGGTGTCGAGGTCCAGCCCCCGCTCCAGGCAGTCCTCGAGGATGTCGTCGGCCATCCGGTTCACGGCCATCAGGCCGCGCAGGAAGGCCAGCTCTTCTTCCGGAGATTGGAACGCCACGCGTCCATCAATACCCGAAAACCCGGCGGGGATGGAGCGCCCACCGGGTGGGACGTCAGACGCGCTCGCGGTCCACGCGGACCACCGGCGCCAGGCGCTCCGGCAGCTCCCCCTGCTCCAGAGACGCGCGCGTGACAGGGTGCTCCAGCATGCCGTGGCGGTCCAGCATGTGCTCCAGGTGCGCCACGCGCGCGCGCAGCGCCTCCAGCTCCCCGGCGGGCCGGGCCTGGACCTCGCGCACGCGCAGCCACGTCTCAATCACGGGCTTGAGGGCGAAGCGCAGCGTGAGGCCGAGCAGGGGAATGCCGACAGTCATGCCGGTGACCATGATGATCATGACGGCTTCAGTCAGTTCCATGAGGGAGGCTCCGGGGGAAAAGAGAGGCGGACCCCGGGGCTACGAACGGGGGGACCGGGCGATTGCACACCGCCCGGCCCGCGTCCCCGGGGCGGGGCATCAGCCGGACTTGGCCTGGTCCGTGTAGATGGCGTCCGCGATGCGATACGCGCTGCCCTCCAGGCGCTGGAAGGCTTCCTTCAAAGCGCCCGCGTCGGAGGTGTTGAGCACGGAGCGCAGGCGCTCCAGGTCCGTCTGGATTTCGCCGCGGTCCTTCTCCGACAGGAGGTTGGCGTACTCCTCCAGGCTCTTCTCCGTGGTGTAGATGAGCCCGTCCGCGTTGTTGCGCAGCTCCGCCAGCTCCTTCTTCTTCTTGTCGTCCGCGGAGTGCGACTGGGCGTCGTTGATCATCGTCTGGATTTCGGCTTCGGACAGGCCGGAGTTGCCCACCACGCGCACCTGCTGCTGCTTGCCGGTGCCCAGGTCGCGCGCGCTCACGTGCACGATGCCGTTCGCGTCGATGTCGAAGGACACTTCAATCTGCGGCACGCCGCGCGGCGCGGGCGGGATGCCCACCAGCTCGAAGCGCGCCAGCGTCTTGTTGTCCGCCGCCATCTCGCGCTCGCCCTGGAGGACGTGCACGGACACGAGCGGCTGGTTGTCCACCGCGGTGGAGAACACCTGGCCCTTCTTGCAGGGGATGGTGGTGTTCTTGTCGATGATCTTCGTGAAGACGCCGCCCGCCGTCTCCACGCCCAGGGACAGCGGCGTGACGTCCAGCAGGAGGACGTCCTTCACCTCGCCCTTGAGCACGCCGCCCTGGATGGCGGCGCCCACGGCGACGACCTCATCCGGGTTGATGCCCTTGTGGGGCTCCTTGCCGAAGAACTCCTTCACCTTCTGCTGCACGCGCGGCATGCGCGTCATGCCGCCCACCAGGAGGACCTGGTTGATGGCCTGCGCGGTGATGCCCGCGTCCTTGAGCGCGATGCGGCACGGCTCGATGGAGCGGTCGATGAGGTCCGCGACCAGGGCCTCGAAGGTGGACCGGTCCACGGTCTCCGTGAGGTGCTTGGGGCCGGACGCGTCCGCGGTGATGAACGGGAGGTTGACCTCCGTCTCCGGGGCGCTGGACAGCTCGTGCTTGGCGCGCTCCGCGGCCTCCTTCAGGCGCTGGAGCGCCATGCGGTCCTTGCGCAGGTCCAGGCCGTTGTTGGCTTCCGCGAAGCGCTTGGCCAGGTAGTCGATGAGGCGCTGGTCGAAGTCCTCGCCGCCCAGGAACGTGTCGCCGTTGGTGCTCTTGACCTCGAACACGCCGGCGGTGAGCTCCAGGATGGAGATATCGAACGTGCCGCCGCCCAGGTCGTAGACGGCCACGCGCTCCGTGGTGGCGTCCTTCACCTTGTCCAGGCCGTACGCGAGCGCCGCGGCTGTGGGCTCGTTGATGATGCGCAGCACGCTCAAGCCCGCGATGCGGCCCGCGTCCTTGGTGGCCTGGCGCTGGCTGTCGTTGAAGTACGCGGGGACGGTGATGACGGCCTCGGTGACGGGCTCGCCGAGGTAGTCCTCCGCCGTCTGCTTCATCTTCATCAGCACGATGGCGCTGACTTCCGGCGGGCTGTAGCCCTTGCCCCGGATTTCGACCCAGGCGTCGCCGTTGGGGCTGGAGGCCACCTTGAAGGAGGAGACGCCAATGGCCTTCTTCGCCTCCGGCGAGTCGAACTTGCGGCCGATGAGGCGCTTGGCCGCGAAGACCGTGTTCTCCGGGTTGGTGATGGCCTGCCGCTTGGCAATCTGGCCCACCAGGCGTTCACCGGAGTCGGTGAAGCCCACCATGGAGGGCGTGGTGCGGCTGCCTTCGCTGTTGGGGATGACCACCGGCTCGCCGCCTTCCATCACGGCGACGCAGGAGTTGGTGGTGCCCAGGTCGATTCCAATCACCTTCGCCATGACTACTGACTCCCCCCGGAGGAACTGTCGGACGGCGCGGAAGTCTGGGGCTCCGCGCTGCTTTCTTCAGAGGCCTTCGGTGCTTCCGTGCCGGCCGCGGGCGCGGCGGCTTCCGGCGCCGCGGCGGCTTCCGGCGCGCGGGCGACGACGACCATGGCGGGACGCACCAGGCGGTCGTTGAGGTAGAAGCCGCGCGTCACCTCGAAGAGGACGTGGCCCGCCGGGACGTCCGCGGACTCCACCTGCTGGATGGCTTCGTGCAGGCGCGGGTCGAAGGGCTGCCCCTTGGCGGAGAAGCCCTTCACGCCATGGCGGGCGAGCGAGTCCTCGAAGGACTTGCGCGTCATGGCCACGCCCTTCTGGAAGCTGTCGAAGTCGGGGGACTTGCCGGCGGCGTCGAGCGCGCGGTCCATGTTGTCCACGACGGGGAGCAGGTCCTTGAGGAGCTTCTCCACGCCGAACTTCTGGACGTCCTCCTTCTCCTTCTGCGCGCGCTTGCGGTAGTTCTCCAGGTCCGCGGCGGAGCGGATGGCCCGGTCCTGGAAGTCCTTGGCGCGCTCGTGCGCCTCCTTCAGGCGCTCCAGCGTCTCACGGGCCTTGGTCTGGCTGAACTCCAGCTGCGCGCGCAGCGACTCCACCTCCTGGCGGAGCGCGGCCGCGTCCTCGGTGGGGGGAGCGACTTCGGGGGTGGAGGCGTCCGCTTCGGCGGCCGGGGCGGAGACGTCCAGCTCCACCTCCGTCTCCGAGCCCGCACTGTCCGCGTCTCCGTCCATCCGACGCTCGACGCTGCGAACCGCCTCGTCGATCACGTCCTGCCCGATGTCCGTCTGGATGCTGTCCTTGTCATTGGTACCCGACACGGCGCGCACTATCTCACGCGACGCTGAGCGATCCAACAGGACCTGGGGCGGTCGCGCATGCCCGGCGTGCGGGCAGGCGCGACTTCATGCGGAGCGGAACTTCACGCCCCGGGCGCGGGCTTCTTGCGGCCCATCGTTTTCTTGGAAGCTGGTTTCTTCGGGGCCCGGGCGCCCTTGGCGGCGGCGGGAGCGCCCGCGGTCTTCTTGCGCCCGATGGACTTGCCGCCGCCCTTGGACGCGCCGGCGCTCTTGGCGCGGGGCGGGCGGCTGGGGGCGGCCTCCTCCTGGGGGGCGGCCTTGGAGGCCCTCGCTTCGGCGGCGGGCGGAGGGGTGGAGTCGGCGCCGGAGGTGGAGCCGGGCTTGAAGGCCTCCTCGACGGAGGTCTCCACGCGGCGCACGGCGGTTTCAATCTTCTCCGCAGCGGTCTTGGTGGTGGCGGCGGCCCAGGTGCGCAGCTGCACGAGGCCTTCCTTCACCTTGGCCTGCTTCTCCGGGTCCTTCACTTCCTTGAGGAGGCGCTCGGCTTCGCCGCGGAGGTCGTCCGTGGTGCGCTTGAGGTCCTCGCCGGTGCGCTTGAGGAAGTCCATCAACTGCCTGTCCCACTTTTCGGCCATGACGCGTCTCCTCCGTCTGCTCGAACCCATCCAACTGCACGTAGCGACCGCGCGCAAAGCCTTCCGCGCTGTCCGTGTAGGACGGCGGAGCGCGCCATTGATTGCCGCGTGGCAGTGCGTCAGGGGCTCCGCCGGGGTGCAAGCGGGAGGGCGCGCGACAGTCGGATGGCGGACACGTTAAGGTGCGTGCCCTCTTCCGGGAAGGCCGCGTTGGGGCGGGCCCGGTGCTGGAGCGTTCCCATATGCCGTCCCGGTCCTTCCGAGCGCTGTCCTCGCTCGTCGTGCTCACGTCCCTGTTCGCGCTGGTGGCCTGTGGTTCCAACGAACCAGGCCCCTCCGAGGGGCCGGTGTTGCCCCAGGTGACGCTGCAGGCGGCCACGGTGGGCGCGGCCTACGAGAAGGTGCTGACGGCGACGGGGGGTACGGCGCCGCTCACGTACTCGGTGGACCAGGTGCCGCCGGGCTTCTCCTTCTATGGAGACAGCGGGCGGCTGGTGGGCCCCGCGACAACGGCCGGCGAGTGGTCGATGACGGTGGTGGTGCGCGACGCGAAGGGCGCCCAGCACACGCGGGGCTATGCGTTGCGCGTGTGGCCCGCGCCGGTCATCACCACGGCGCCGTCGCGGCTGCCGAACGCGCCCGAGGGCAGCCCCTACACCTTCACCTTCACCGCCACGGGCGGGGCGCCGCCGCTGACCTGGACCCAGGTGGGCGGGGCGATTCCGGACGGTCTGGAGCTGACGGAGGACGGGGTGCTGACGGGCACGCCGTTTGGCCCGGCGCTGTATGAGTTCACGCTGCGGGTGGAGGACGCCAACGGCGCCCACGCGGAGGCGGTCATCCAGGTGCCCGTGCCCACGTCGGGCGGGGAGCTGCCCGACGGCGGCCCGGTGACGGACGGCGGGACGAAGACGGACGGCGGGACGAAGACGGATGGTGGCACGGATGGCGGGACGCAGCCGGCGGCGGTGCCGCTGAAGGTGGGCAACTGGAACATCGAGTGGTTCGGCTCCACGGCCGAGGGCCCCACGGACGAGGCGATGCAGCTGGCCAACGCGACGGCGGTCATCGCGGACGCGGGGCCGGACGTGCTGGGCGTGGCGGAGATCGTCGGCACGGACGCGTTCAACTCGCTGACCGCGAACCTCAACGGCTACAGCGGCCTGCTCGCGGGTGATGGCTGGTACGGCCCGACGGCCCAGAAGGTGGGCCTGCTCTACAAGACGAGCGCGGTGCAGCTGGTGAGCTCGAACGTCGTGCTGACGGATTGCGCGCTGGACTTCGCGTACCGGCCGCCGCTGCGCGTGGACCTGAAGGTGCTCCGGGGCTCCTCGCCGGTGGACCTGACGGTGATGGTGCTGCACATGAAGGCGTACGCGGACTCGAATTCGTACTCGCGGCGCCAGGGCGCGGCGGCGTGCCTCAAGGACTACCTGGACACGAACCTGCCGACGCAGAACGTGATGGTGCTGGGCGACTGGAACGACGACGTGGACGCGTCCATCTACACGCCCTACGAGTCTCCGTACCTGAACCTGGTGAATGATGCCGCGCGCTACAAGTTCCTCACCCAGCCGCTGTCGGAGTCCGGGGCGCGCTCGACGGTGAGCAACAGCCAGTTCATCGACCATCAGCTGGTGACGAACGAGCTGGCGGCGTACCACGTGGCGAACTCCACGGAGGTGCTCAAGCCGAGCATCGTCAGCTACAAGGACACCACGTCGGACCACTACCCCATCTTCAGCAAGTTCAACTTCGGCTCGGCCGCGCAGTCGGGAAGCGTGCGGGTCACGGCGCCCAACGGCGGTGAGACGCTGAATGCGGGCCAGACGTTCAACATCACCTGGACGTCCAGCAACGTGTCGCAGGTGAACATCACGTACACGCTGGACGGGACGGTGTGGCGCTCGGTGGCGTCAGGCCTGACGGCGTCCACCGGCCGCTACGTGTGGACGGTGCCGAGCGAGTCCTCCACGGCCGTGCGGGTGCGTGTGGCGGACGCGGCGCGCGCGGACGTGGCGGACGTGAGCGACGGTGCGTTCACGCTGACGCGGCCGACGCAGCAGGTGTTCATCAACGAGTACCTGGCGCAGCCGTTCAATACCCCTGCGGGGACGCCGGACTACGACCAGCAGTTCGTGGAGATCTACAACGCGGGTCCGGGGTCGGTGGACCTGAGCGGCTGGAAGATCCACGACGCGAAGTCGTACTCGGGCGTGGACCCGGCACGGCACACGTTCGTGTCGGGCACGGTGTTGCCTGCGGGCAGGGCCTACGTGGTGTACTCGGGGTCGACCGCGCTGCCAGCGGGGGCGCAGTACGCGACGTACTCCAACGGCGGCGCCGGGCTGCGGTTCGACCGGGGCGTGAACCAGAATGGCGCGGGTGACATCGTGTACCTGGTGCGCGCGGACGGGACGGTGCAGGACAGCCACTCGTACCAGACCTCCAGCATGCCGGTGGAGCCTGGCTATTCGTTCAACCGCTCCCCGGACCTGAGCCCCACGGGGACCTGGGTCCAGGGCTACAGCCTCTACAATTACGCCTCGACCCCGGGCAAGAAGGCGAACAACACCGCGTTCTGAGCGGCTCGCGGTGACCTGACTTCCACCTGGGATTCTGCTTGGGTGGAAGGATGCACGTCTGGATTCACATGGGGAGGAGCGTCACGGCCGTGGCGCTCGGCCTGTGGCTCGCGGCCTGTGGTGGGACGCGTGCGGCGGTGGCTCCGCCTTCGCGGGAGGAGCTTCCCCGCAGGGTCTTGCTCCTGAGGGAGGCACCAGATGGGAGCTTCACCCAGGAGTGGCGGCCCGCGGGCGACTTCGACCTCGCCAGTTATGTGAAGGCCCCCGAAGGCCGGCGCATCGTGCGGACCGCGCGCTCCGTGCGGGACTGTGATGCGGAGCACATGGAGTGCATGCGGCAGTGCAAAAGTCGCCCAGTCCCCAAGGGGTTTGGCCATGTCCGCGTTCCACGCGGTGATGGTGGCAAAGAGGCCTATTGCAACGACCAGTGTCTGCCGCCCTATCAGGACTGCATCAAGCTAGAGCAGCTCCAGCCCCAGAAAGTATCCTCTGCGGAAGCGCTGCCTGACTGGGCAAGCCGTCACCGGAAGTCCCTCCTGGTTGGTGCTGTCGTCATCGTCGCGGGTGTTGCCTTCGTTGTTGTCTCCGCGGGTGCGGGACTGGTTGTACTGGCACCCGCACTGCTCATGGCAACTGAGGGACCTTCCGGGCTTCCACTGGCGGAGACCGTGCCGTGACCAAGATATTCGACCAGTTGGAAGTGCTCGGGCTGATTTTGCTCGACGACGCGCCCAGAACGCCCGGCAGCGAGGAGGCGATCCGCATCGCCGCGAATGCCATCCAGTTCATCTGTGCGACCGGCCAGGACCACGCGTTCGAGGAGTACGTCCAGAGTCTTCACGCCGGTGCCCCACCGCTTGTCATTGGCCGGTTCGCAACGAAGGCAGAAGCAGAGGCGGCCATGGCCGCTCGGAGATGGCCGATCCACGTCGCAGCCGTGCTGATTGGGGACGACTACTACACCGCCATGTTCGTACCGGCCACGGGAAGAACCCACCTCGTCCGGGCAGAAACGTTGGACTTCTACCTCCAGGCCATGGCGGATGAACGGCTCACGCCTTCGGGCCTGACCTTCGCCACGAAGGCGGAGGCGGAGGCGTGGATGAACCAGCAGCCCACGCCCCCCCAGCAGGTGGTCATCGACATCGCGGGGGCGCCGTATCTGGCCGCCTACCACCACCGCATCGACTACCGCGTCCTCTATCCCCTGCCCGCCCCCACGCCTCCGTCGCAGGAGACGTGAGGGCGGCACGGTGATGACTACAGCCGGAACTGCACGCGCACGCCCGGCTGGATCCACACGTGGATCTGCTTCTCGTCGTCGGAGAGGTCGTTGCTGATCTCCGCGGCATTGCCCAGGCGGATCGCGCCCTTGTTGTACTGCCCCACGGACGCGGAGATGTAGGGCCCCACCGCGATGGAGCGGGTGAGCTGGAGGTCCACGCCGAAGTGGGCGTGGCCCAGGTCATAGCCCTCGAGCCTGAACCAGGAGTTCCCCGCCCCTTCGCCCACTTCCAGCGAGCCGATCTCATAGCCCACGCCCACCCCCACCCACGGCGAGACGAAGCCGGCCGGACGGAAGTGGTAGTCCAGGTCGATGCCGAAGCGCAGGACCTTGCTCTTGCAGTCCTCGCCGTCCGCGCACGCGTCACCGGGACCGGAGCCGATGCCGTACTGGAAATAGGCGCCCAGCGAGAGCTGCCGGTTGAAGAAGTAGGAGACGTCCACCTGCGGCGCCACGGTGCTGCCGAACGTGTCCTTCAGCGAGAGGTCCGTGCCGGAGTCGCCCACCGGAATGCCAAAGGCGCCGCGCACGCCCAGCGCGAGCCCGGAGTTCGAGGGCTCCTGCGCCGCCGCCGGCAACGCGCCCAGGCAGGAGGTCAGCACCAGCGATGCGATGAAGTGTCGAGCAGTCATGTCGTCCAGGGTGAAGGGGCCGTCATCCGACGGCGTTGGGTGTCGGGCACATACTGCAAGCCCACGGCCAGGGGGCACTGGATGCGGGCGCCAGGGCTTCGCACGTCGCGGTGGATTGGAACAGCACCGAAGCGCGACAGGAATGTCAGTCTTTCGTTCCAGCTCATGGCAGGTTCGCACCGAGCCAGAGCCCTGGAGCAAGCCATGTCCTCACTCCCGACCGAAGACTCCGACCTCGTCCGCTGGCTGCGCGCCGAGCGCGAGGCCCGCGGGCTGGCCCGCATCGAGCTGTCCGCTTCGTTGAAGCATCAAGGGGAGCTGCTGGATGACACGTTGCTCTTCACCGCACCGGACGGAGCGCTGACGTTCGGTTCGCTGCCGGAGGCGCCGCGCGCCCAGGTGCAGGGACTGATGCGGCGGCATCACGCGTCCGCGCCCGGGCTGGGGGACATCACGTTGTCCATCGTCTGCGACGCGCACGCGGCGCCGCGCATCCGGATGACGGACTCGGCCACGCGGGAGCATGACGCGAAGGAGCAGGCCCGCGCGGAGGCCCACTTCGATTCGCGCAAGTACGGGCGCGCGCTGGCGCAGCGGGTGGCGGAGCTGCTGGACGCGGGAGCGGACCTGTCCATCACCGTCGACCCGCGCGAGGGCGTGTCCCGCGCGCTGTGGCGGTCCGCGGAGGGCACGTACGCGCAGGGGCTCCGGTACCTCCAGGGAGACTCCAAGCCGAAGCGGACCTTCGCGTCGCGGGAGGAGTTCAGCCACTGGCTGGCGGAACAGAGCGACGAGTCCCTGGCGAAGGAGGACTTCCCGGACGACCCTCGCAGGTGGGGAGTGGCGACGTTCAACCGAGAGTTCTTCGCGCGGAAGACGGGCCGGCGGTCGTAGCGGCATCCACACGAACCTGTCCGACAGTCGGACAGGTTTGGACGACTTCGACTGGCCCCCCTTTCATCAGTACACCCCAGTGCCGCCCCGGAACCTTGCGGCTCCTGAACGAGTGAACGTCACCATGCGCAAGACACTCCTGCTCTCAGGACTCATCGCATTGACTGGCGGATGCGTTCGGCACAAGCCCTCATGGACGGGGGAGGTGCAGTGGCCGGATGAAGGCTCCTCGGCCTCCGTCCTCCCCTTCACCGAAGCGGGTGCCGCGGTGGCCGCGGCAGGAGCGCTGCGGGAGGTCATCCGGACCAATGCCCATCCGCAGCTCTTCCATGGCTGCACGAGCCCGGAACAGGGACTCGATGTCGCCGTCTTCACCGGACCGACCACCGGCCTGTACTACGTCGCCGTGGAACAGCGGTTCAGCCGGTGTGGTGGTCCCAATGGCCGGGTCCTCGACTGGTGGCAGGTCTACGCGGTCACCCCGCTGGGCGAGGTGGTTGCGAAGGCCCCACGCACACCCGATGTCCCCATGGAAGTGCAGCCCGACGCAGCAGCGGTCCCCGCTCCCCCCACCGAGGAGCAGTCCCCGTCTCCTCTTCGCGAAGCACCTCCAGCCGAAAATACGGAATCCGAGTAGGGCTTTCCCTACGCAATCCTTGAGGTAGGCTGGGTTTTCCTTGCCCAGCCGCCGCAGCCAGGGTTTCCCAGGCCCGTGCAGTCCCATGCGTGTCACCCCTATCTGTTAGGTTTGAAGGATGGAGGTGACCCATGATGTCGCTGTCCACTTCGGTCATTCCCCTGGTGCTGACGGTCCTGTTGGGCACCACGGCGGTGGCGCAGTCCCGTACTCCCGGGGTCAGGGAGCGCAAGGCCCGGCAGCTCACGCTGCCCGCGGAGGAACCGCCGGTGCTGCATCCGCTGCATGTCGCGGCCCATGAAGCGACCACCGTCACCTTCGATGCGCCCATCGTTCCGGAGTCCGTGGACCGGAGCGTGCTCGCTCCATTCTTCTCCCGCGTGGCGGTGCATGAGGACGTGCTCGTCCTCAAGGCGTCCATGGATGTTCCCGCAGGCAAGGAGCCCGTGATCACCGTGCGCTTCGCTGGGCCCGGCGCTCCGGCGCAGGTGGGGTTCGTGCTCACGACCGTGACGGCGGAGGTGGACTCGCAGGTGGAGGTGCTCCGGCAGGGGCGCACCGCGCAGGATTTGGGGAAGGAGCTCGCGGACCTGCGGGCCCGGTGCGTGGCCACCGAGGCGGGGCTCGCGACGCTGCGTGCGCAGTGCGCCCTGCGTGGACTGGGTGGCGCGGTGTTGATGGGAGATGTCACGCGGGAAGGCGTCACCGTGGACTACTTGCCGGAGCTTCCTGTGAGCATGGGCATGACCGCCATCGGTCCCCACGTGCTCTACCGCTCGGCGAGCACCCGAGCCCTGTCGACATCGCTGCTCAATCCCGATGGCTCCGCCCCCTGGATCCCTGGCTTCGCACGGATGACGCCGCGCGGGCCCAACATCCACGGGATGCCAGTTCGTGAGCTTCCCCTGCTCATGCAGGTCACGCAGTTGGCGCCCGGAGAGCGAGCCACCGTGGTGGTGGAGTGGCGCGCGCTTCCGGAGTTGCCCGTGGGCACGCACTTCACCTTGGAGTTGCTGGACGCGAAGGGCGAACGCGGCGTCCGCTGGGAACAGGGGGTGCCATGAGTCCACATGAGACAACGCCCGATGAGCACGCAGGGCACATGCGTCACGCATCCACGAAACCTGCCCAGAAGGCCTTCAGCCCTGCCTCTCCTTCCGTTCGGCCGATGGTGGTGGACGCGCTTGCCGCTGGCACCCTCATCGGCCCCTGGCACGTCGTCCAGCGATTGGCGGCAGGCGGATACGGCACGGTCTACGTCGTGCACGCGAAGCATCGTCCACGCGGCAGGCGGTACGCCCTGAAGCTCGCTCGCCAACCCGACAGCCCCTGGTTCTCACGCGAAGAGGAGGTGCTGTCCCGCTTGCGGCATCCGGGAGTGCCTCGCTTCGTGGCCTCGGGAAACTGGCAGCCGGGCTCCGGGAGCTACCCCTTCCTGGTCATGGAGCATGTGGAAGGTGAGTCGCTTTATGCGTGGGCCCGCGCTCGCAATCCCACGGCTCGGGAGGTGGGCGCATTGCTCATGCAGGCCGCGGAGGTCCTGTCCTTCGCCCACCACCGTGGCGTCCTGCACCGTGACTTCAAGGGAGACAACATCCGCGTCCAGCCCGGCGGACGGCTCACCCTGCTGGATTGGGGGGCGGGCTGGCATCCCGAGGCGGTGCCGCTGACCGGAACAGGGCAGCCTCCTCCCGGCACGGCGCTCTACGCCAGTCCACAGCTCCACCGCTGGCGGATGGAAGCGCCTTCACGGCAGGCACGCGAATCTCCTCGCTACAGCGTGACGGATGAACTGTACGCGGTGGGCGTCACCTTCCATCGAGTGCTGACAGACGCCTATCCGGCGCTCTCGCAGGCTGGCGAGGGCTGGGCACGCGCATGGCCCAACCCGCGTGTGCCGGAAGTGCTGGCATCGCTCGTCACGCGCCTGCTCGCGCTCTCGCCCGAGGCACGGCCTCCGAGCGCATCCGCGCTGGTCTCCGAACTGCATCAGGTCCTGGCCCATGTGGATCCAACCTGGGACTTGCCCCTGTTCGACTGGGCCATCCCGATCTCTGCATCTTCACGCACGACGCAGGAGGTGCCCGGGATGGCCGGGCCCATGGCTCCAGGCCAGGAGGTGCCGCTCCAGCACGCACGCCTCCAGCGCCTGGACCGGATCCAACGCCTTCGCGAAGCACGCGACCTGCGTCGCCGTGTCCCCGGGCAGGTCGCCCGGGTGGAGGCCCGGGCCATCCTCGCCGCGAACAGGGCGCGCCGCCGACAGACGCTGCGGCCCCTGTTGCGCCGGGCAGCCTCTGGAGTCGCTGGAGTGCTGGCCCTCGTATCGCTGGTCTGGAGCCTGGGGGTCTTCTCGAAGTCCGACATCCACGTGCCAGAGCGGTCCTCCACGCCTCTCGTGGCGCGAGTGCCCGGGCCCGACCAAGCTGCCGCGTCCGGAGCGGCCCTTCCCTTCCCCGCGCCGCTTCCGCTGGAGAAGGAAGCCATGAGCATTCCCTTGAAGCAGGACCGCCCGGGTCGCGGCCGCTCGCTGGCGCGAGACTGCACGTTGGCCGTCGGCGCGGCATCGACCCTCATCGCTTGCGCGGGTGCGCAGGTGATGCCCAAGCCCCAACGCTGCTCCACGGAGGCACTGGACGCGATGAAGGCGCTGAATCTGCGGCGGGATGGAAAGGCCGCCATCACGCTCGACATCCGCTATCCCTTCCGCCCGGATGCCATCCTGGCCACCGTGGGCGACGGAGACATCGTCAGCGTCCTGGAGGAACAGCACGGCAGGCTTCCGGAGGGGACCCTGCTCTATGGACGGTTGTGGACGGGGGGCGAGGAGGTGGCGGGCCGCTACACACGAGCGGAGACGCCTGACGGCCGCACCTACCCGGTCTGCTTCGTCCTCGGGAACAGTGACGGCCGGTGGCCGAAGGCCCCGGGCTCCAAGCCTGGCGCCGTCGTCCTCCCCCGAAACGTGGGCTACACCGTGGTGGACGCGTTCCCCTAGCGGCCCTCACGGACATGCGCCTGCGGTAGGACCCGGGGGATGAGCCACATCCTGGCGAACGAAGCGGTCCGCTCCGTCGTGCTCTACCACCCCAAGCCCACCGAGGGCTGGCGCTACGCCGTCTACACCCAGGAAGGCGTCACGGATGGGAGGCTGCTCGACAGCACTCCCTCCACTTCATTCGAGGAGGCCCGCGCCCTGATGGAGCAGACGCTGATGGAGCTCTTCGGCCGATCCTCCGCGCTCCGCTGGAAGGAGACCTCTCCAGGATGGTGGACGGGTGAAGCGCTGGATGGCCCAGCGTGAGCAGACCCCGCCGCGCTACTCCAGCAGGGCCAGGATCGCCAGGGGCTCCTTGGACTCCAACAACTCCAGCCGATGACGGGCCTTCACGGCCAGCTCCAGCGGCTGAACGCCATGGCGGAACCAGGCATGCGCGATGCGGTCGATGCCCGCGCCAATCAATGGCGCCGCCGTCCGCAGGCTGGCGCGGAGGGCCACCGCGTTCGTCTGCCCACCGTGCAGCACCAGGTTTCGCTGACGATAGAGGCGGCGGAACGCCCGCACCGCATAGCCCTCCACGTCCTTCAGCCTCTTGCGAGGATCCTTGAGCACTCCCTCCATGCGTGCGACCGCCGCCCGGTGACTCCAGACGGGCTCTGCCCAGGTGAGCGGCCAGCCCTGCAGGATGGCCTCGCCCATCACGGATGCGCGCTCATGATTGCTCGCGCACCGCAGAAGTTGCTCTCGCGGCGGACTGCCGCTGCCTCTGACTTGCAGGGAGGCCAGCAAGGTCAGCTCAGCCCTGGGAAACGAGCACGCCACCAGGGAAGCCAGCCGGTCACCGGCAGGTGATTTCTGACCATCCTCGGGCGCGACCAGCAACGCTTCGATGGCGGCCCACCCCGCGGCCACCGCGACCACCGCGGGCGAGTCCAATTGACCGAGCAACTCGAACGCCGCGTCGACACGGCTGGGCGGCCCTGACGCGAAGAGCTGGTCCTGACGCTCCAGACTGCGCACCTCGACCCGCCGATGCCGACGGAGCGGCAGTGGCTTCCGGATGCCTTCGACGTACGCATGCTCTCCATGCCGCATCGGATGGCCTGTTCCAATGAGAAGCCGGGCGAACAGCTTCTCCACCATCTCCGAGGCCCGCTCCGCCGCGGCGAAGGCATCGCGGGCTTGAACCGTCAGCAACCATCCTCCGCTCTGCCGGACATGGGCAGCGTCGAATCCATTCGCGAGGAACCATTTCGCAACCGTGGGCGCGTCACACCACTCGCGCGGTGGAGGCCCCCGGAGGCCCAGCGCGTTGTGCACGGTCAGGAGAACCTGGAAGCACGAAGGTGGCGTGCGAGCCAGGACATGGGCGTCCTCCAGCAACTCCGAAAGGCGATAGGTCTGCGTGGAATGGATGAGCCGGTATGTCAGCCAGCGATGGAGGAAGTCGGGGCTGAACCCTGCATCCAGGAGATGAGACGCCACGGCACGGGCCACCCGCTCCGGTTTCACCGGAATGCCTCGCGCGAGCTGTCCGGCCCAGCGCGCCAGGTACGACGCATCAATCTCTTCCGTGAGACGGTGCACCGCGGGCAGCTCGCCAGAGCGAGGCCTCAACGGCGAGCCAAGCAGACGCTGCAACAAGCTCCGGGACTGGGGAGCAATGCCTTCATCCGGGCCCAGGGTCCGAGACAGTTCATTTGCCAGCCACTCGACCGCCTTGTCGGAGAGGACGCCCTCCGGGACGGCCTCCACCGCCTCCAACAGCTCGCGGAGGCTGAGCACCGTTCCCACCTCCCAGAGTCCGCGGAACCAGGCAGTACGTGCCGAGAAGAACTCCAAGAGACGTGCCGCCACCTGCTGTGAGCTGTCCTTGCTTTCGAGCACCGAGCGCCTTACGTTTTGAGCAGGTCGCCAGACCGCCCTCTATTCGGAGGCCGTCACCCACCGGGAGTCGTTCATCCCGTGGGTCGCGGCCTCCATTTTTTTTGTCCGCGGACAGGGTGACGGCTTCCGCCTCCCCTGCTTCCGCGAACCTCCCCCGCGCTCGATGCAGGATTCGAACCCACGGCCTCTGGCTCCGGAGACCAACCCCCCAATTCGCAACGACTTCGGGCCCGGGCTCAATAAAACGCGCGCCGTGCGTGTGGGGACGACCCGAATTTCGGGGTCATTTCGTATCTCATTTCCAGAAGGGGCCCGGCCGGGCGCCTCCATGACACGGAGCCTTCCTCGTGCTGCCAGGAACAGAGCGGTCAGTCTTGGAGGCCTTCCGCCGGGGTGACACCGCCGTGCTCACCCAGGTCTACCGCACGTATTCGCCTGAGGTGCTGCGCTACCTGTCCCGGCGCTTCTCCGTCCATTCAGAGACCGGCACCCGCTCCGTCGCGCTCACGCCCCTGGACCTGGACGCCGCCCATCAGGAGACCTTCGTGCGGGCCTTCCGCCCCCACATGCGCCAGGCCTACGACGGCGTGCGCCCCTACCTGGGCTTCCTGCTCACCGTCGCCCGCTCCACCGCCATTGACCTGATGCGCGCCTCCGGCCGCGTGGCCCGGGAGGCCATCCCCCTGGATGACGCGCCGGAGCTCACCCATGCCCCCACCGAGGGCAAGAGCCCGGAGGAGGAAGCCCTGGGCGCGGAGGTCCGCTCCATCGTGCGCCGCTTCCTGGAGGCCCTGCCCGACGAAGGGCGCGCCCTGGCCCAGCTGCGCTTCATGGACGGCCTGTCCCAGGAGTCCGCCGCCGACCAGCTCCAGCTCACCCGCGGCGAGGTGCGGGTGCGCGAACGCCGCCTGCGGTTGCAGTTCACTGAACACCTGAAGGACTCGGGCTGGCTGGACAGCGATGTCGTGCCGGGACGCCTGCAATGGGGCGCCCTGCTCGCCACCCTGGCCCTGCTGTGCGCCATCCCATTCGGGAGCCTCCCATGAAGTGGTACGAGCGACATGTGGACGCGGGACTGACGCGCTGGTCCCTGGGGGAGCTGTCCACCCCCGAATCCTCACGGCTGCTGCGCCACGCCCACGCCTGCGCCCGCTGCGGCGTCCGCTATGACAAGTGGGCCCGCGCCCACCGCGTCTTCGAGTCCGGCCAGACGGACACCCCCACCTCCACGGAGCTGGAGACCCTCACCGCCGCGGGGCTCGAAGCCGCCCTCAACGCCGCCTCGCCCCCGGACGCCACCCCCGCCCGGTGGCCCACGCTCGCGGT
>NZ_RAWC01000088.1:0-32762 GCF_003611685.1 Corallococcus sp. CA049B
GCCCCCGAGCGTCACCTCCCCCATGCCCGGCGAATTCGTGAGGACGGACACCCCGACATTCAGGGGCCAGGCCGAGGCCCGCAGCATCGTCACCGTCAGCGCGGAAGGCGCTCCGCTGTGCACCGTCCTCGCGAACAGCCAGGGGGCGTGGTTCTGCAGATCCACCGACCTGCTTTCCGAGGGCCTCCAGACGGTGCGCGTGACCGCCACCGACGCCGCGGGCCACATCAGTCCTGAGACGTCGCTTCAGTTCACGGTGGACACGCGGCCACCGAACACGAGCCTCACGTCGCACCCGCCGGCCCTGGGCAACCAGCCGTCCGCCACCTTCACCTTCCAGGGCTCGACCGCGGACGTCGTGGGCTTCACCTGCACGCTGGACACGACGAGCGTGGCCTGTGCTTCGCCCCATGTCATCACCGACCTGGGCGATGGCACGCACACGTTCGCGGTCGCCGCGAAGGATGCGGCCGGCAACGTGGACCCCACCCCCGCTTCCTTCACCTGGACCGTGGACCTCACGCCACCCGATGCGCCCGTCGTCCTCCACCCCGGCAGCGGGCAGCGGCTGGGTGATGCCGCGCTCCGCATCACCGGCACCGCGGAAGCGGGGGGCACGGTGCTCCTGGTGCTCGACAACGGGGCGCCCGTGGGTCCGCTCGTCGTGAGCGGTCCGGGCGCGTGGAGCCACGAGCTCCAGGTCTCCCTCGCGGAGGGCCCGCATGCGCTCACCGCCACCGCCGTCGACGCCGCGGGCAACGCCAGTGCGCCCGCGTCACTCACCTTCTTCATCGACACCGAAGCCCCGGAGACCTCGCTCGTCACCGCGCCCGTCAGCCCCGCGAACAGCCCGAGCGCCACGTTCACGTTCTCCTCCACGGGCGGTGGCATCAGCTACGCGTGCGCCGTGGACGAGGGCCCGTTCGAAGCCTGCGACAGCCCCTTCACGCTCGACGCCCTCTCCCAGGGCGAGCACCGCTTCGCCGTGCGCGCCGTGGATGAGGCGGGCAACGCGGACGCGTCGCCCGCGGAGCACCGCTGGACGGTGGACCTGAGCGCTCCCATGGCGCCCGTCATCACCTCGCCCGGGAGCGGCGCGGTCTTCGACAGGAACGGCCCCGTCTACGCGGGCACCGCCGAGCCGGGCACTCGCGTGCGGGTGTTCGTGGACGGCACCGAGCAGGGCCATGCCCGGGCGCTCGGCGCCGGTGCCTGGACCTTCAGCTCGGGACTGTCATTGGCGGGTGGGCAGCACTTCGTCATCGCGACGGCCACGGACGACGCCGGTAATGTCAGCCAGGAGGCCCGCGTCGACTTCAGCGTGGACACCCAGGCTCCGGAGACGACCCTCACCGCGTCCGTCCCGCGGCGGACCTCCCTTCGCGAGGCGTCCTTCGAATTCACCTCGGACGAGGCCTCCGCGACCTTCGAGTGCCGCTTCGACACGGGCGCCTTCACGGCCTGCACCAGCCCCCTGAAGCTCACGGAGCTCCAGGACGGGGCGCACACGGTGCAGGTGCGCGCGGTGGACAGCGCGGGCAACGTGGATGCCTCGCCCGCCACCTACGACTGGACGACGACCGCGGACTCGGACGGTGACGGCGCACCCGTACAGGGACAGGGCTGCTCCGCGGGCGGTGCCGGTGGCCTGATCCCGGGAGCCCTGGGACTGTTGGCGGTGACGCGCGTGCGGCGGCGGCGGCGAACGTCCGCAGGCGCGTGAGCCGCGCGAAGGTGACGCCCACGTCACGAAGGAGCCCGTTGCGGGACTGTGACCTCGGACAGCAGGAGCCGGCCCCTACTCTGCGTGCTCCACCCAACACGGAGCGGCCATGCACTTCATCCGCGCGGTTTCCTCAGTGGCCCTGGTCTCGCTGTCTGGCATGGGTTGCGGCGAGCCCCTTCCCGGCGCCGAGGGCAAGGCCACGCCGCAGGTGGCGCCGGAGCGGGTGTCGCAGGCAAATGCCCTCACCACGTACATCTACAATGGCTATCCGACGACGCTGTCGGGCGGGCTGGGCTCACTGCGGACCTTCACCCTGGTGAACCCGGCGCCCGCCGCGAAGCTGACCGTCTCTCTGCGCGGGGGGCAGCGGTGACGCGGACCTCTACGTGAAGCGGCACTACGAGCCCACGTTCACCGACTACGACGTGGACGTGCTCACGAAGTAGCGTTTCCCCGCGGGACGGGGGCCGGGGCGCGGACCTCCGCGCTCCGGCCGTGCCCGCGTCAGTCGTTGAAGACGGGCGGAGTCGTCTGGGTGAGGATGGGCACGGGCTTGTCGCCGGACATCGCCAGCAGGCCCTTGAGGCACCGCGCGGCGAGCAGCCAGTTCTTCGGGTTCTTCATGTCCAGCCCGCCGACGAGCTGTTTGAGGATGCTGAGCGTGTCGAAGTAGACGCGCTCGCACACCAGCGTCTCCGCCGCGTCGAAGATGAAGTACGCCGACATGCGCACCCGGAATTTATTGCCCGTGGCGGGAATCCGGCCCAGCGGCCCCAGGTGGGTGCCCATGAGCCAGAACTCCACGATGACGGCGTCATCGCTGTGCCGCAGCGAGATGATTTCGTGGTGCTGGTCCGGGAAGGCCACGCGGGTGTCGCGGTAGTAGTCGCGCACCGCGCTGTTCCCGTCGTGCACCGTCAGGGTGGGGATGAGCTCGTAATGCGGGTGCGGGAAGGTTGACAGGACGGCGTCCCAGTCCTGCTTCACCTCGTCGTGGAAGTGGGCCAACACCAGCTTCTGCCGTGCCTTGCGGACCTGCTCCGTGAGCATGCCTGTCTCTTTCGTGGGGGAACCGCTGCGCGGGGAGAATGCCCGCCGCGCCACGACACGGGAAGTCATGAAGTCGCCGGGCACGGCCCCTGCAATCACTTTCCGGCGCAGGCCCCCAACCCCTCCCCACGGAGCAACGCCATGGACATGCGCTGGAAGAATCGCGGCTCACTCATTCGTAACGCACTCGGACTCGGCTTGGGCGTCGGGCTGCTGTTCGCCGGGACGCCGGGCATCGCCGAGGACACGACGGGCAAAGGCTGCACGTGGTTCGACGGCGTGGAGAGCTGTCCGATGGACGCCTCGAAGCTGTCCGCCACGAACGAGGGGCTGCTCGTGGAGAGCACGGACGGCAGGCAGTCCGGAGTGAGCCTCCACCTGGAGGGCGCCACCGGCTGGGATGCCTGGCTGAGCCCGCTGGAGCCGGATGGGAGCAGCCGGATGCTGCTGACCTACATCGGGGCGCAGCCGGACGGCACGTCGGAGCTGCTGGAGCGGGTGGTGGTGGCCCGCTCGAAGGCGGAGGACCAGGGCGCCATCTACGTGGACCCGTCTGTCCACGGGGCCTCCACCTACACCGTGCGCGGCTACGTCGACGGGAAGCTGGCCTTCGAGCGCTTCGGCGTGGCCCCCGTCCCGGAGAGCTTCGGTGGGCCGGCGGGCCCGGGGGATGACGCGAAGTTCTCCCGGCTGGTGGCCTTCCCCGGGAAGTGGGGCAGCGGCCACGGCGTCGTCGCCGGCCCCAACGGGGAGGGCTGCACGCCCGGCCTGGACTTTCCGTTCCCCAAGCCCGTCCGCTTCCCCGACCACACGTTGTCGGTCGCGGTGGACCTGGTCACCTTCCGGCCCGAAGGCGTCCAATCCAACGCACACGCGCTCCGGGAAGTGTCCCTCCAGGGGGTGGGACTGCAAAGCTTCACCCTCCAGAAGGTGGCACGCACGCCCTGAGGTCTGAGCTGCGATAGGACTCAGGACCTTCACGTGTAGCCGGATTCGCTACGAATCCGGCTCCATGCGTGTCAATTCCGGTCACAGACCGCGGGCCCGGGAGTCCGCCGCCGGAGGCGGGCTCCCGGGTCCAGCCATCAGGTGCCTAGCGATCCGGGCGCTGCGTCACCCGGATGGCATTGATGAGCGGCACTCCGAAGCCGTCACGCGGGACCAGCCGCAGGTTGAGCTGGCCGTCGGTGACGGTGAGGAAGAAGCTGTGATCATCCGCCGTCAGCTGCCCCACCTCGTTGGCGATGTCATGCGCGGGCA
Organism: Corallococcus sp. CA049B; assembly: GCF_003611685.1. NCBI lineage: Bacteria > Pseudomonadati > Myxococcota > Myxococcia > Myxococcales > Myxococcaceae > Corallococcus > Corallococcus sp. CA049B. The sequence goes on from NZ_RAWC01000088.1 coordinate 4,037, forward strand.
GCACCAGCTGGGTCTCCGCCACCACGTCGTAGACGCGCCGCAGGCGCGGCTGGTCCTGGATCTCCGCGAAGCGCAGCTCCAGCTGGTAGACGCCCGGGGGCAGGTTGTCGAAGCGGTACTCGACGAAGCCCCGCCGTGCCCGCTGGTAGAGCGGATCATCCACCGTTCCGGCGATGGGGCGGGTGGTCGCGACCCGCTCCGAAGGCTCCAGGAACCCCCAGCCGCCCTGGCGGTAGCGCTGGTCCGCGGCCCACCTGTCCGCGAGGTGGTCGACAAACGCGGCGCCGCCCGAGTTCACCGCCTGCTGGTAGGCCGGGACGATGAGGCTGATACGGGTCTGCAGCAGCGGCTGCCGCCCGCTGTTGGTCCGGACGAACACCGTGGCCTGGTAGACGCCCGGCGCAAGCCCGGTCGTGTCGACCGTGACCGCGATCTCCTGGGTCCGCCCGGGAGCCAGGGTGCCCCGACGGGGCCGCTCCGAAAGCCAGGGGACGTCCGTGAACGCCGGCACGCCGCTCTCCATCAGGTACACCTGCCGGGTGCCCTGGGCCACCATCCACAGGTTGCCCTGTTCGTCCATCTCCAGGCCGCCGCCGTTGTAGCCCGGGTTCGGGTGCGCCAGTGTGTTCAGCACGGTGCAGGTGGCGGGGTTGAGCTCGTAGATCGTGTCCGTGGGGCTGTTGGTCGCCGCCCAGAGCACGCCGAACGAGCCGTTCCACGCCAGACCGGAGATGGCGCCGTCCGGAGGGCTGCACTGACCGAGGACCGCGCCCCGGTCCGGATGGGAGAGGCCCTGGACGTGGTAGATGATGCCCTCGTTCCAGCCGCCCACGTAGAAGGTGTCATCATCCGGGCGGTAGGCCAGACCTCGCTGGGAGATGCCCGTCCACGTGAACGGGCCCGTGATGGAGTCCACCTCCTCACCCGTGAGCGGGTTCCAGCAGTGGATGCCATTGTCCCCGCCCACGGCCAGCTGGCACATCAGCCCCCGGGCGGCGTCATAGGCCATGTCCGCGGGCCACTCGCCCGACCAGGGCGCCGCCCAGATCTGCCCCGTGGCCGCGCCCTCCACGGTGAACTCGTGGTTGAGGCGCTGGGGCGGATCCGAAACCCAGACGTTCTGCGTGTAGCCCACACCCCAGGGCACATCGAGCCCCGTGGCGGGCCAGCTCTTCAGCACATCCCCGGTCAGGCTCGCGGCCCAGCCGGGCGTGGCCGAAAGGCCCATCATCCGCCGCGCGTTGAAGCCGTTCGGTTCCGCCTTCGCGTCGCGGACCCTCGTGTGCAGTGGCGTGGGCTGCATCTGCTGGCCCCCTCCCTCGGCCAGCTCCCACCGCAGCGGAGCCGAGCCGGTGTTGCTCAGCGTCAGCGTGCGGACCCGCCGCTGCCCCTGGGGCACGATGAGCTCCAGCACCGGGGGCGAGACGACGGCGCGGGCGGTGCGCAGCGTCCAGTCGCGGTTCACGATCTCGTCATCCACCGACAGCCGGACGCCGCCCGACTCCGTCTCGTAATTGACCGCGGACACCGCGAGCCCATACGTCCCGAGCGGCAGCTGCATGCGGTAGCGGCCCTGCGCGTTCGTCGTGGTGCTCCGGAAGACGCTGCCTCCCCGCAGGGCGCGCACGGTGGCGTCGGCGACAGGCAGCCCGTCATTCGCGTTCCTCACCACGCCCTGGACGATGCCGTTGGGCGGCAGGTCGAAGAGGATGGCCCGCTCCGCGCTCACGGCGGGCGTGTTGAACGACGTCATGAGCGCGACGGTGCCGGACGCGTTCTCGATGCCCACCGTCGCCGAACCGCCCCGATCCAGCGCGCTGTCGCCGATGTCCCGGTACTGCATGAGCACCTCCCCGTTCTCGGAGAGCACGACCTCGAAGCTCACGCGCGCAGTCCGGTCCGAGTAGAAGGTGACGTTGCGCCACTCGATGACGAACTGCCGGGTGGGGGCCACCCCCCGCGTGAGGGTCCGGACGCTGGCCTCCGAGTCCACGTAGAGGTCATCCCAGAACGGGTAGATGGCCGCGTTGGGAGCCGCGACGTTCGGCAGCGGGGTGTTGATGTAGTCCACGTTGTGCGCGAGGAAGTTCAGCACGCCATTGGTCGAGACGAAGACGCTCTCGTACGTCTCTCCATAGAAGGTGAACAGGAAGGGAAGCGGCAGCTCGATGGAGGCCTCGATCCCCGACAGCGGGATGACCGTGGTGGCATCCACGTAGCTGGGGCTCTGGATACGGCAGAAGTAGCCGAACGCGTCGGACCGGCCGCTCAGCATGAAGTTCAGGGTCTCATTGCCGTCCACGATCAGCGTGCGCGTCAGCGGCTCGAAGCACCCTCCCGCCTCCACGCGGATGTCATACGTACCCTCCGGCACCTGGTCGAACCGGTAGCGGCCGTCCGTGCCGGTGGTGACGGGCAGCAGCGGCGTTGCCAGCACGGTGACCGTGGCGCCAGGCACCGGGGTCCCCGCCGGGTCCGTGACGCGGCCCGCGACGACGTGCGAGGGCACCTGGGCCAGGGAGAAGTCCTGGGTGACGGTGCCGCCCTCGCTCACCACGACCCCGGCCACGGTGACCATCCCGTAGCCGAACAGGTTGGCGGACACCGTGTAGGTGCCCACGGGGAGCACGAAAGAGTAGCGGCCCACGTCGTCCGTGATCGTCGCTCTCTCGCTGGGCCCCGTCACCGCGATGCGAACCCCGGGGAGCGCGGCGCCCGTGGCCGCGTCCGTGACGACGCCGGTGAGCTGCCCCGTCGGTCCACGCGGAGAGAGCTCGACGGCGCGGAAGGCATCCAGGGCTCCTTCGCCCCAGACATTGTTGTCACCGGGCGCGCCCCCGCAGCTGAGGTCTTCCCGGTCCACCGCCGCCGCATCGAGCAGCGAGCGCGTTGCGGCCACGTCTCCCATCAGCGAGGGAGCCGCCGACCACATCAGGGCGACCGTGGCGGCGACGTGGGGCGCGGCCATGGAGGTGCCGCTCCAGGACTCATACCCTCCCCCTGGCACGCTGCTGCGCACGTCCACGCCCGGCGCCGCGACGTCTGGCTTGGTGACACCGAACGCCGAGGGCCCACGGCCGGAGAACGACGCGATGGCGTCATTGATGTCGAACGCGCCCACGCTGTAGGACTCTGGATAGGCGCCCGGGATGCCGGAGGTGCCGCAACCAAACTCGCCATCATTGCCATTGGAGAAGACAGGGAAGATGCCGGCGGCGATCCAGGCCTGCACGATGGGCTGGAAGACCGGGTCCGTGGGCCCATCACCCCAGGAGTTGTTGATGACCTGGGGCCGCAGCTCCGGGCGCGGGTTGTTGCCGGACAGGTCCGTGGGGGCCAGCATCCACTGGCTGGCGGCCAGCAGGGCCGACGTGGAGCAGCTCAAATCCTCACACCCCTTCGCGGTCATCCACCGGACGCCTGGCGCCGCGCCAATCTGGTTCTCCCCCGGGTTGCCGTCGTCACCCACCATGGTGCCCATGGTGTGCGTGCCGTGCCCCACGTTGTCGCAAGGCACCAGCGAGGGGTTGCCGCACACCAGGGATGGGTCGTACCAGTTGTAGTTGTGGTCCACGCTGCCGTCCGACTGAAGTCCCCGGTACTGGCGGGCCAGCGCGGGGTGGTCGAACTGGGTGCCGGTGTCGATGCTGCCCACGGTGATGCCCTCGCCGCGGGTCCCCAGGGATGCCCAGACCTCCGGGGCCCGGATCCGGGAGATGTTCCATTCAATCGCGGTGGGGTGGACCCCAGCCGGGCCGGTGAGGGGCTTGGGAATCTGGAACCGCACGTCCCGCACCACCCGCTCGACGTCGGGATGGTTGGACAGCTCCTTGGTGGTGGTGGCGTCCGCGTCCACCCGGATGGCATTGATGATCCAGGCGGACTGGTACTTCAGCCCGCGGCGGGTCAGCTCGTTGCGCAGGTTCGTCTGACTGTTCTGGGCCACCGTCTGCAATTGTTGGGTGACGAAGCGTCCCCGGGCGGCCCAGTCCTTGATGCCGTGGGCCGCGCTCAGGTCCGCCTTGCTCCGGAGCACCAGCCAGACCGCGTTGCGTTGGCCCGAAGGAGGCTCATGGGCTGACGCCACGGCTGGCGGCGTGGAGGCTGAAGGCGCCGCGGCGAGCAGCGGCACCGAGGCGAGCACGGCCAGGGCCAGCGCGAGCGCACCCCAGCCCTTGGGGTGTCGAATGAAGACTTTCATGCGAACTCCTCCTTCGGAGCCCTACAGGCAGGGCCATCCGGAGTTATTGGATTGACGGCGACGTCGTGATTCGCATGAACAAACGCCGCACGACATCGCGCATTGGCACGGAGGCGGGGATGCCTGACGGACAATCCCGTACTCCCCGGGATACTGCCGGGAAATGCGGAGCCCTTGCGCACGAAGCCCCCGTTGCAATCCCGACCAACGACGGCGGCGGCCTCCGCACGCCCGGCCCACCCTGACGTCTGAGATTCATCGGCATTCAGGACATTCCACGTTTCCCAGAATGCGCTACGAATCCGGCTCCACGCATGGCAATGCCTGCCGCGGCCTTCGCTCCCGGGTCCAGCCGCGGGGCACGGGTGCCTCGGAGCCGTGTTGTGATGGCCCTGGCGCCGGACGCGGACCATGCGTGGAGAGCGCGAGCCGGTACTCCGAGCGCTCCTCCAGGGAGATTTCCCCGGGCGCGAAGAGGCTGCCTCCCGGTCCGCACCGGGGCCGCGTCTTCAAAGGATCAGGTCATGGAGAATGCCAACCACCGCGTCCTGCTCCGACAGTCGTGTGGTGCGCCGTCCGGCGGCGGTTGGCCCTGGGCTGCTGGAGGAAGTCATCAAAGGCCTCCTCGAGCGCGCAAGCCATGTCGTACGCGCCCGGGCGCCACGCGACGGTGAAGCGCGCGTCCAGGCTCGTCTGGCGGATGGCGGCCAGCCATTCATGCACCACCCGGTCCGGGTAGCCCGCGGTGAGCGCGGCCTCGTGCAACAGCGAGTACTCGCGCACGAGGTGCGTGCTGAAGGTGATGGGATCGTCCGAGCCCACCGCGATGTGGACGGGCGGTGGACCGTCGGCCCGGTGCTCCGGGGGAAAGAGACGCAGGATGGGGTGGTTGCGCAGATCCAGCAGGTCGCCAATGAGCAGGTTGCTGGTAGGGTTCACCTCCACCACGATGCCGCGTTGCCCCACCTCGCGCCGCAGGGCATCCTGCGTGGCGTACAGCGCGGCCACCTCGGACTCGTCCAGGGTGATGTCCACCAGCCGCTGTCCACGCTGGAAGACATCCATTCGTTCCCGGTGGTCCTTCAGCAGCTTCAGCACCTGCTCCGGGGCACGGATCTGTCGGCGATCCAGCGTCTCGAGCGCCCGGTTGAACGCGTCGAGGCTCCCATCGGGGGATCTCCAGGAGAGCGGCGGTGTGAGGAGCTGGTGAAGTACGTGGTGTGCCTCGGCCAGGTGGTGGGGCGTGAAGTCTCTCTGGGTGAAGCCTTTCGGGCGGAAGACCTCTTCCACCAACGCGCGCAGCTCGTTCTCCACGCGCTCCGGTCTGCCCGCGGGCGCCACCGCTCGCAGCTCGGGTGGAATGCGATAGCCGGTGTAGAGGCGCCACTCGAACACGAGGTCCCAGAGCCGCTCCTCGGCGGGCATCAGCACCGAGCCCACGGACTCCGCCCAGGCGCGAGGTTCCACCCCCAACGCCGTCGCATGCCCCAGCCGTCCGCCCGTGCGGTCCAGCAGGTACTGGATGCACTCGAAGATGCGCCGCAGCCCTTCCTGGAGGTGCCGGAAGTCCTCACCGACATGCGCCGTCAGCCGCAGGGGAGGCGCGCCCCCGGATGCCGGCGTCTGCGCCGCCAGCGCGGCCTCCCGCTGCACGAAGCGGTACAGCGGCACCAGCGCCCAGGTGGGGACGCTCAGCTCGTCGTTGGCCACGTCCAGCCCGCGCACCAGCCACAGGGAGCGCGGCACTGCCCGTAGCAACTGCGAGAGAGCACGAGCACTGGCGGCCTGCCCGGCGAAGTAGCGCAGGTACCGGCCCGTGGGCGGCTCGTCTCCCCGGGGCTGGGCGTAGGTCCTCCAACCGAACGCAGGAGGGCTGCCGTGGGACCAGTACTGCTCCGGGTCACGACTCTTGATGAGATGGACGACCACGCCGAACTCGGGCTCGCCCAACCCGGTGACGTGCCGGCCCGCCGCATCCAGGACATGCCGCCAGGAGCGAATGAGCGACTGGAGTTCCTCGGCCACCTGGACTGGGGTGTCGCCGGAGCTGGTCCGGACCTCCAACGCGGCGATCGCCTGGTTGCTGCCCGCGACCCGGTAGGACACCTCCGGGCGGACACGGCGGAGCGGATTGCGCAGAAGCCCGAGCCGGCCGAAGAACCGGATGAACCACTGGAGTCCGGCGGTCATCGGCCGCTGCACGATGGTGCGGTAGTAGAGACAGCGGACCCGGAGGACCTGCCAGAACAGCCGCCGGAAGAGGTCGTCCCCGGCCGCGCTCCGTTCGAGCAGTTCCAGGTAGCGCAACCCCTGATGGACCAGCCAACGCTCCCCTGCGTTGGGACCGGACAGGGACAGCCGGCGGGCAATCGGGTCGCACGTGCGCCACACCTCGTCCATGGAGTCCGGGGGGCTGCGGGCGATGCGGATGCCTTCCGGGTGGAGGTCACCGTACAGTTCGCGCAGGTCCTTGTAGGACGGCAAGTCTGCTTCACGCGCCCACCCGAGCGCGGTGAGGGCCCGGGCGAGCACCCGCCGTCGGGACGGAATCCACGCGGGCGCTCCGTCATAGCGATGCAGGAAGCGATGCAGCGGCGCGACTTCGCCTCCCGGACGGTGCCCCAGCGCGAGGAACTCGCACAGCACGCAGCGCGCGATGGCGCACGCCAGCATCCAGCGCAGTTCCCGCGCTCCATTGCGGAATGGGAGCGAGGGGCTGTCCAGCGCATGGGCGGGGAGGCAGGGGTCGGCCAGGGCCGCCAGCACCGAGGCCCACATAATGGGGAAGTCCATGCCCCCGCTCACATGCTGGTGGATCTCCGCCACCCCCACGTCCATCAAGCGCTGCACCAGGAGCGGGGGCTCGATGTCGACCCGCGTTGGAGGTGGATCCACGTCGACGGCCGCGAGTAGCAGATCCTCGGGGATGGCGAAGGTGAGCCACCGGTAGTGGGTGATGGCGTCCACGGCGGAGGAGTCGCTGGCCCGGACGACCTCGGTGCGGCCGGACCGGGCCTCCAGGTGGGAGTGCGCAAGGTGCCGCAGGTACTCCCGCATCTTGAGCGGACGCGGCCCTCGGCCTGACGGATCCGTCCCCGGATTGTTTCCAAACCAGAAGAAGTCCCGTACCGCGATGATGCGATCCAGGGACCAGCCCTGCGCCTCTTGCACCAGGAGCCGCTCGCACTCACGCCACAGGGCTTGCGTCGCCCCCCCTCCCCCATGGCCGACGCGGGGATCCAGTTCCAGGAGGGCGTGTTGGAAGGCACACCGCCCCGTCAATGGAAAGCAGGCAGCCTCCGCCCGGATGAAGGCTTCGGGAACGCGCTTGGGGGCAAGCGAGCCGGTGGAGCGACTGTTGAGCCCGGTCATGATCCGGGGCCCCAGAGCCCCTGTTCCCACGGCAGATTCTGGGTCCACGCCCCGATGAAACGGCTAGCCCACGCGAAGCAGTCCGAATCCTTCTTGTCATTCATGGCCGCGACCTCGGACCAGGCCTTTGAGGCCTTCAAGGCGTCCAGGAGCCGCTCCCGACGAAGCGCGTTGATCAACGGCTCCGAGCCGCGCCAGAGGTCCCCCAGCGCACTCAGGGTGGTCGGAGGTTTTCCGTCACGGAGAGGGGAGGAGAAGGGCTCCGGAGGCACGAAGTCAGGCCCGAGGAAGAGCGGGAGGAACTCTTCCATCCAGCGTCGCGTCGCATCGAATCTGCTGAGACGCAACCTGCGCTCATCATTCGACAGATGCGATAGCGGGGGACTGTTATGTTTGGCCCGGTCGGGCTCATTGAAGTCGAGGAAAAGGTCTTCCAACTTCTCCATGAGCGCTTTGCCAGCAGCCCCAGGTGCCTCGCAGCAAAAATCCCGGACCGCGTCGGGATCCTCCTTCCCGCCCATCCTCTCAAGGTAGTCCAGGGCGTACCTGGAACAGTCCCATTGGCCGTACGAAGCACTCGTCACCGAGCAGATGTTGTCGACCCATGCCAGCCGGAGCACCTCCGCGCAGGTGGACATAAGGTCCTGCCTCGCTTTGGGCTTCAACGGTTTCTGGCGGAGAAACGCCCGCTCCAACCGGAACCGGAGGGCCTCCCACTGCGCCGCGAAGATGGCGACGTCGCATATGGAACCCCATTCTGGAATGCTCCACTTCAATTGGAACATGACGGGCATGAGCAGCTCGCGAGCAGGGATGCCTGTCTTCCCGTCCTCCAATGGTGGAGCCGTCGCCTCCACGGATTGGTGTGATGTCAGCACCAAGCGACAATTGGCCGTCTGCGGCTTATCCGCGCCGCTGAGGACAATCCGGGGCTCGGGGCTGATCATCAGCAGGTCGTACAGCACCATGAACCAGCCCGCGACCGTGGGGGGAAGGGCTACTGGATCGGTGGCAGTCCCGGACTGAGGAACGAGCCGGAGGTGCAGCTCGTAGAACTCCCGGACCTGGATAGAGGTCTTCCGGAATGTTTCCGCCCCGTCCGTACGCGCGGGAGGCAACTCCAGATACAACCCCGGGCCTCCCATGCTGACGAAATCAATACGGCAATCATCCAGACGGAGGACGGTCTCATCCTGCATGTTCTTGCGGATGAGCTTGTATTGGATGATCTCACTGGCCCAGAACGGCAGGTCGCTCTCGTTGGTGACGTTGCGGAGCACATCACGGACAAGTTCGATGGCGGACTCACCGACGTGGCCGTCTTTTCCTTTGGGGCCGTCTTTTCCTTTATTGGCGGCCCGGTGCGCGGATTGCCAAAGGTCAAGGAGAGAGCGGGCGGGCAACGTGAGCGCCTGCTTCGCGGCCTGGGTGAACACCAAGCCGGTGGAGTCCTCTCGCTTTCGATGGGCTGCCCCGTCCGGCTTCGGCTTGGCTTCCCATGCTTTTCGGACCGAATCGGACATGCGCGGCTCAATATTGAAGAGGTCCGCGAGGTAGGTCATGCCTCTATCATTCTTCGACGACTCGGCGTCTTTCGATTTGCCGCCTTCCGGCGCATTCCTTTCGATTGGGAGTGGGATACTTTCCAGAAGTGCCCCCAGCGAATCATGTTCCGGTCCGGCCGCGGCAGCCCGCGGTGAGAAACCCCAAGCCTCCCAGGGGAGAACAGGACCGATGGTGATGCGCTGCAGAGGCGGTAGCTCCCGCCGCAGCGTCGACGCTGCCTGCCGCCGGGCGATGCTCTGGGCATCGTACGGCCCCTGCGAGGCTTGCTTCTCGCCCTGGTTCCCGCCAGCCAGTTCCTTCTGATAGCCCCTCTCCAGCAGGGCCTGCAGGTCCGACCGGTTCGCCGCCAGCACGAACCACAGCCACCGGCTGGAGACGAGTTGGGTCACGATCAGCATCCAGGAGACGTGGTCCACGCTCCGGTCCACGTTGTCGATGGGCAGGACCAGGAAGACATCCGGGTGGTCGGAGCGGCCGAACTCCCGTTGGGAGACCGCCTTGAGGATGGCATCCATCACCCGGGTGAATCGGGTACGGAAGGTGGTGTAGATCTCGGCCGACTTGATTTGTTGCTGTGCCTGCATGCGGCGGTCCGGTTTCGCCAGGTCCTCCCAGATGAAGGCTGCGTCTTGAATGAGCTGATCCAGCTCGTTCCAGGGGTCCTGCCCATCCTCGTCGAGCAGCGACAACAAGGGCCTCTCGTGCCCCTGGTCATGGGTCCCCAAGCGCTCTTCCACGGCGGAGCGGATGCGAACCAGCACCGTGGCGAGCAGGTTCGTTTCCCTGGGGAGCGGCTCCAGATCCAGGGTCTCCAGCCACAAGGTCTTCCGCTTGATTTCATCGAGCTTGAGCTTGATTTCATCGGGGCTGGCGATTACGTCACTTGCGGTGATGGAACCGCTGCTCTGCGCTTCATCCGAAGGCGCTTCATCCGAAGGCGCTTCATCCGAAGGCGCTTCATCCGGAGAGGAGAACCCCTTGAGGAAATCTCCCTGCCCCTGACATGCGGCCGCGGCGCTCAACAGGACGGTTGTCTTCCCAGCGCCCCGGTCTCCAGAAAGCAGTACGCTCGTGGAGATCCGCCCCTTCTGCTCAGTGCTTGCTGTGGCACGACAGGCGGAGTCCAACCAGCGGATGAGTTCCCACGTTGCCTTCTTCATGGGCTCCAGCAATTCGGCCCAGGAATAGGCCTGGGCTTCAGGGCGAGGAGCGACCTCCGATTCAAGATGCTTCGCGCAGGAGCGTCGAGCAGGCCCCTTGGCGGTCTTCGCGTTCATTTTCATGGCACTACCCCAAGCAATCAGCTCTTCCCCTTCAGAGGGTGCGCATCTGGCGATACCTTCGGGAGGTCCGGGTGACGTGCCGGCCGTTCATCCCCTGGCCGCTCCTCCCGCGCGACGGGACGCCGGATGCTCTGGATGGCGTCCGCCCTCGCCTCTTGCACGAGTTCCGAGAAGCGCTGCAGGTCCTGGGGGCTCATCGCCTCGTCCCGAAGCACCTGCCGCGTGAAGAGCTGCACGATCTGACTGAGCTGGTGCATGTAGCCCAGGAAGATGAGCTTGAGCCGCAGCATGTGGTCCACGGACTGGTTGACCAGTCTGCGCGGCTTCGTCACGAAGAGTCCATAGAGCACGCTGAGCAGCCCGACGCCTCCCGTGGCCACGCCCGCCCAAAGCCTCACGCCTTCAAAACCATCACCCGACGCCAGGCGCACGGTCCACCCCAGGAGTGCGATGCCAGACATGAACACGATGAAATCCATGACCAGCGTCGTCCAGAAGCCGATGCGCGCCTCCTTGAGCGACTTCTCGAACTGCGCGCTCACCGCCTTTTCAGACTCTCGAAGAACGTCTTGATAATTCCGCATGGCGCCCACAAGCGTCCGGAGCGTCTGGTAGGCCGCGGAGCCCCCCAGCTCCATCAACAGCAGGCGTGAGACCTCCTGGGTGCCCTCGTCCGCGGCCAGGGCCGCTTCAAGCCGCCGCACCACCTGCCGTTCGAGGTTCTCCTCGGGCTCCCCCATGGCGCGGAGCGCGTTCGCATACTGGCGCGCCAGCGGGCCGAGGAGCCTGTTGCGCGCCTTCGCCTCCAGCATCTCCTCCAGGATGCGCGACACTGTGTTCTCCACGCCCAGGATTTCCTTCAGCGAGACGGCCGCAGCCTGGGCAATGGAGGGGTTGCTGTCCGTCAGATCAGGAAGCAGGATTTCCACGGCGCTTCGTGCTCGGAGCTTGCCCAGGCCGTGGATGGCTTCACGTCGGTTGGTATCGAACTTCGCCCAGGGGCGGTACCGTTCGACAGCATCCTGGAGGGCACCGATGGCTTCCTTGGCGCAGACACCATCCCGCTTCACGCCGCCCAGGGCACAAATGACGTCATAGGTCGCCGCAGGCAATTCCTTGTCGTGGCGCAGGAATTCACACAGCCGGTTGATGATGTCGTCTTCATTCAGCGGAATGGTGCGCAGCGCACGAACCATCGCCTCGGCCTTCCGCGCTGCCTCCGGAGCATCTTCCGCCTTGACGTTCAGCGCCCGGCTGATTTCCTGTGAGTATTCATCTGGCTCTGCCCGTTGCGCTTTCTGTTGATGCAGCTCGTGCAGCATGACCGTGGCGAGGCTTCGGGCGAGAGGCTGGTAGTCCCTGTCACGTGACTTCGGCGGCGATCGATCTCGAGCCTCTTTCGCCATGGACTCCACGCACTTGGGATCGATGCCTTTGGCGTAGAAGACCCCTTCAAGAGCCCAGTAGCGCGCCCACTCGTTGCATTCCTGGTGTGGATCGAGATGTCTTCGGATTTCTTCGGCTGCTTTCTTGTCCTGCTCCACCACACGGCCCAGGCCCGCGAGCAGCCAGCCCCGGGCCTCGCTCCTGGGCAGCGACTCATGCTGCTTTGGCTCGAATTGCTCACGGAGCATGGATTGCAGTTCCTGGCGCAGGGCCTTCCGCATGTCGGCAGAAGCCTTCTCCACTGCCTGGATTGCCTGGAACTTCTCGAAGCTCCGGCCCAGCGCGAGTGCATTGGCCACCCGTTGTGCCGCGTCCTGATGAGGCTCCATGAATGCACCTCGGACTCCGGGTGTGGCTCGAAGAGGTTGGCACCCGTTTTCAATGACTGTCCCCCTGGATGGAGGCTCTGGTTCTCAAGCTGAATCCCGCCGGGAGCAGGAGCAACACCTGCAGGAGGGGCCGGGCGACAGGAGGTATCAATGCCTGGCAGCCCCGGCCCGCCATCACGCAAGCCGCCGTGCACGCCCTGGCAACACAGGTAGCTTGACGAACGCATTGGAGAGCAGCGCGGAAAGGGGCCTGGACCATTTACTGACGCAGCACCAGCAGCCGCACTTCCGTCATGTCCTCCATGGCGTACTTCACGCCCTCGCGGCCCAGCCCGGAGCCCTTCACTCCGCCATACGGCATGGTGTCCACCCGGAAGCTGGGCACGTCGCCGACGACGACCCCGCCCACCTCCAGCTCATCCCAGGCCCGCATCGCCCGGGACAGGTCCTGGGTGAAGAGGCCCGCCTGGAGGCCGTAACGGCTGTCATTCACCCGGCGCAGGGCCTCGTCGAAGTCGTGGAACGGCTGGAGCAGCACCACCGGACCGAAGGCCTCCTCCGCGAACAGCGCCGCGTCCTCCGGCACGCCCTCCAGCACGGTGGCTTCGAGCAGCGCGCCTCGCCGCCCTCCTCCCGTCAACACCCGGGCCCCCTGCTCCACGGCCTGTTGAATCCATTCCTCCAGCCGCCGCGCCGCGGGCTCGTCAATCAGCGGCCCCAGCGTGGTGGACTCATCCCGGGGATTGCCCGCGCGCAGGGCCTTCGCCCTCTCGACGAGCTTTTCCCGGAGGGCGTCGTACAGCGACTCGTGCGCGAGCACCCGCTGCACCGAGATGCAGCTCTGCCCCGCCTGGAAGAAGGCGCCCTGGGTGATGCGGTCCGCGACGAAGTCCAGGCGCCCGGCCTGGTCCGCGTCCACCACGCAGGCCGCGTTGCCCCCCAGCTCCAGCACCACCTTCTTGCGGCCGGCGCGGGCCTTCAACTCCCAACCCACCTTCTCCGAGCCGGTGAACGACAACAGCTTCAGCCGGTCGTCCTCGATGAACGGGCCCACGTCCTCCAGGCGCGTGGGCAGCACGGAGAAGGCGCCTTCGGGCAGCGCTGTCTCCGCGAGCACCTCCGCCATGAGCAGCGCGCTCACCGGCGTGCGGTCCGACGGCTTGAGGACGAAGGGGCAGCCCGCGGCGATGGCGGGCGCCACCTTGTGCGCCACCAGGTTGAGCGGGAAGTTGAAGGGCGTGATGAAGGAGCACGGCCCCACCGGCACGCGCTGGGTGAAGCCCCGGTAGCCCGCCGTGCGCTGAGACACCTCCAGGTTGAGGACCTCGCCGCCGCCGCGCACCGCCTCCTCCGCCGCGGCCTTGAAGGTCTCGATGAGCCGAACGACTTCCGCTCGCGCGTCGCGCAGCGGCTTGCCCGCCTCGACGCAGAGCGCGAGCGCGAACTCCTCCGCCCGCTCCTGGAAGCGGCGCACGCAGTGCTCCAGCACCTGCTGCCGGGCATACGGCGCCAGCCTGCGCATGGGCCCCGCCGCGCGCACCGCCGCGGCGATGGCCTCCTCCACTGCGGCCGCGTCCGCGACGGCCACGCGCGTGACGACCTCCCCTGTGTACTTGTCGGTGACGGGCAGTTCCGCGTTGGGCTGCACCGGCCGGTTGGCCAGGTAGTACGGGTAGCGCTCAGCCAGCATGGGATTCCTCTCCTTCGCGTGTGTGCCCATGGCTCACGACTCCACCAGGGGACCGGCACCGAGCGCCCGCGCGGTGTCCGTGTAATCAATGGGCAGGTCGATGACGTGCACGCCGCCTGACTCCAGGCAGCGCGTGAGCGTGGCGCCGAACTCGGTGGCGCTCGCCGGGCGGTGGCCCCGTGCGCCGTAGGCCTCCGCGTAGCGGACGAAGTCCGGGTTGCCCAACGTCATCCCGAAGTCGGGCAGGCCCATCTCCTCCTGCTTCCAGCGGATCATCCCGTAGCCGTCGTCGCGCACGACAATCACGGTCAGGTCCAGCTTCAGGCGAACCGCCGTCTCCAGCTCCTGCGAGTTCATCATGAACCCGCCGTCACCGCAGACGGCCACCACCTTGCGCCGGGGGTGCACGAGCTTCGCGGCGATGGCGGACGGCAGCCCCGCGCCCATCGTCGCGAGCGCGTTGTCGAGCAGCAGCGTGTTGGGCCGGCGGCAACGGTAGTAGCGGGCGAACCACAGCTTGTACATGCCGTTGTCCAGGCACACGATGCCGTCATCCGGCATGGCGCGACGCACCTCCGCGACCAACCTCGCGGGGTAGATGGGGAAGCGGTCGTCCGCGGCGCCGCTGATGAACTGCGCGTCGAGCCCCGCGCGCGACTTCTCGAAGGGCGTGAAGTCCCAGTGCGAGCGCGGCCCCACGCCCTCCGCGATGCGCCACACGGCGTTCGCCAGGTCTCCCGTCACCTGCACCTGCGGGAAGTACACGGGGTCGACCTCCGCCGAGGAGAAGTTCAGGTGGATGACCGTGCGGCGGCCGTCGCGCATGACGAACGGGGGCTTCTCGATGACGTCATGGCCCACGTTGAGGATGCAGTCCGAGGCCTCGATGGCGCGGTGGACGAAGTCGCCGTCGGACAGCGCGGCGGTGCCCATCCACAGCGGATGCGTTTCATCCACCACGCCCTTGCCCATCTGCGTGCTGAAGAAGGGCAGGCCCACGCGGTCCACGAAGGCGCGGAGCATCTCCGACGTCAGCTTGCGGTTGGCCCCCGCCCCAATCATCAGCAGCGGACGGCGGGCCGACGCGAGCGCCTCCACCGCCTGGGCGATGGACGCTTCATCCGCCACCGGCCTGCGCGCGACACCGGGCGACAGGGGCACGGCGTCGGTGGCCTCGCGCGCCACGTCCTCGGGCAGCTCCAGGTGGGTGGCGCCGGGGCGCTCCTCCTCCGCGCGGCGGAAGGCTTCACGGACCGCCGAGGGCACGTGCTCCGCGGACACGAGCGTGCGGGTGGACTTGGTGAGCGGCCGCATCATCCCGACGACGTCGACAATCTGGAAGTGGCCCTGCTTGCTCACCTTGATGGGCTTCTGGCCGGTGAGCATCACCATGGGCATGGCGCCAAGCTGCGCGTACGCAGCGGCGGTGACGAGGTTGGTGGCCCCCGGCCCCAGCGTCGCCAGACACACGCCCGCGCGTCCGGTGAGCCGTCCCTGCGTGGCGGCCATGAACCCGGCCGCCTGCTCGTGCCGGGTGACGACCAGGCGCATGCCGGCGGTGCGCATGGACTCGAGCAGGTCCAGGTTCTCCTCGCCGGGCAGTCCGTAGACACTGCGCACGCCCTCCGCTTCGAGCGCCTTCACGAACAGATCCGATGCCTTCATGGGGTGCCTCTCCTTGGCGACGAGGAAGATGTACCCGCGGGCCTCGATTCGTACATTCGTCTGATTTCATCGACTCGATAGATGCCGTCTATGATGGCGCCATGGAGCTCCGGCACCTCCGCTACTTCTCCGCCGTCGCGGACGCGCTGCACTTCGGGCGCGCCGCCCGGCGGTTGCACGTCTCCCAGCCCACGCTGTCGCATCAGATCCACCAGTTGGAGGAGGAGGTCGGCACACCGCTCTTCGAGCGGGCTCGCACCGGGGTGCGGCTCACGCAGGCCGGGGAGCTGTTCCGCACCTATGCCTCCCGCGCGCTGGAGGACGTGAACGCGGGCCTGTCCGCGGTGGGCGCGCTGCGAGGACTCGCCACGGGGGCGCTGCGCGTGGGCTATCCCCCGAGCATGCGCGGCCTGGTGGTGCCGGCGCTGACGGCGGTGCTGCGCAGACACCCCGGGCTGGCGCTGAGCGCGCAGGAGGCCGTGGTCCGGAAGCTGGAGCGGCAGCTGGCGGACGGAAAGCTGGACGTGGGCTTGGGCTATGCGCCCGCGCGGCTGGCGGACCTGGACGCGGAGCCCGTCTTCGACAGCCGGCTCGCGCTCGTCGTCGCGCGGGGGCATGCGCTGGCGGGCGCGGAGTCCGTGGGGGTGAAGCTGCTCGCGGAGGAGCCCTTCGCGCTCCTGTCACGCGGCCTGCGGGTGCGCGCCCGCGTGGACGCGCACTTCGCGGCGATGCGGTTCGCGCCTCGCATCGCGCTCGAATCGAACGCGGTGGCCACCGTGCTGGCCATCGTCCGCGCGGGCCTCGCCGTCACGGTGCTCCCGGAGCCACGGCTCGCGGACGCGGAGCGGCTGGTGGTGAAGCGGCTGTCCCCCGCGCCCCGCTCGGAGCTGGCCGCGCTCCTCTGGCGCAAGGGAGCCCCCCGCACGCCCGCGGCGGAGCTGTTCGCGGCGGAGGTCCGGGCACGGGCAAAGGAAGACGTGGGTTAGGCGAAGACTTCAGCCCCAGGGCCTCAGCCAGAGCACCCAACCCGCCAGGCCCAGCTGCACGACCAGGGTCAGCGTCGCGCCGACCGCCTGGATGGGGTTGGTGCGGAGCATTCCGACGGCATGCGCCAGGCGCGCCACGAGCAGCGCACCACCGAAGACATGGAGCGCCGTCGAGTTCCCACCGCTCAGCTCCGCCAGCAGCAGCAGGATGAGCGCCAGGGGGACCTGCTCGACGTTGTTGCCATGCGCGCGGATGGCGGACCCGAGGCCGGAATGGCCTCCGTCACCCCGGAACACCTTGAGCTTCGTGCGGACCCGGCTGACGTTGATGGAGAGCGCCAGCGTGAGGAACGCGTTGAGCGCGGCGTAGAGCGACGTGACCGGGACCAGGGAGAGCGTGCCAAGAAGGGGGTTCGTCAAAGCGAAGGCCTCCAACCACGAGAGGGCTGGGACGCTAACCGTTTCATGACGCCCGTGGGCGGCTCATGCACCGCGCGGGAAGCCTTGCACCGGGGTGCGTCCTCACCGAGCATCGCCCCGTGTCTCCCCTCCCCTCGACGTCGGCCTCCGTCCTGGCTGATCGCTTCGTGAGCACGCGCGCACAGGAAGCCGCGCTCATCCTGGGCGCTGCGCTCTTCACCGCGCTGCTCGCCCAGGTCGCCCTCTCCGTGCCGGGCTCACCGGTGCCCATCACGGGACAGACGCTCGCGGTCGTCCTCACGGCGGCCGCGCTCGGGCCCCAACGTGGCATGGCCGCGCAGGCCGCCTATCTCCTGCTGGGAGCGGTGGGACTGCCCTTCTTCGCGAAGGGAGCCAGCGGCTGGGGGGCCCTGGCCGGTCCGACGGGCGGCTTCCTGGTGGGCTTCCTCCCCGCCGCGCTCCTCGTGGGACTCGCGGCGCGCCACGGATACGACCGGCGGTGGTGGACGGCGGTCCCGCTCTTCCTCGCGGGCCAGCTCCTGGTCCTGGTCATCGGCGTGTGCTGGCTCCAGGTGAAGGCCGGGCTCGACTTCGCCACGGCCTTCCATAAGGGCTTCCTCCCCTTCATCCCCGGGGGCCTGCTCAAGGCCGTCATCGCGGGACTGCTCATGCCCCTCGTCTGGACGCTCGCGCGGCCTCGCGCGCCCTGAAGCGGCGCGGCCGAGACCGCTGGGGTGTCGTCAGCTCTTGCGCGAGCGCTTCCCGCAGGATGCCCGCCAGTTGGGCCACGGTCTCGCCCGGCTCCCGTTCGGCCCTGAGCAGGTACACCGGAATGCCTGGCGCCGCGGTGAACCGCTCAAGGACAGTTCAACGTCGCTGGGGACGGAAGGTTGTTCGGGTTCTGGGGAAGCGGCTGGGGATCCGCCGGAATGGCCCAGGAGAAGTCCGTGGTCGTGAAGCCCGCGAACCATGGGTACGTGGCGAAGTCGATGGGCGCCTTGTAGTCACAGGGATACGAGGGCGTCTGGAGCACCCACGTCGCGGGCGGGCTGCTGGCGGTGTTCGCGAAGGCGCTGGCCACGGCCGCGGTGCCATGACACGTCATGCAGTTGCTCTGGACGCCCACGGGGATGTTCGGTGAGGTCTCCAGGTAGGGATTGAAGCAGACGGTCATCTTGCTGCTGCCCTGGCCCTGGGTCTGGTTGTAGGCGGTGCACATCGCGTAGTTGCGCCCCGCCCCCGTGACCTTGTCCGTCATCCCCTTCTTGCTCCCGGGAAAGTCATCCGGCGCATCGCTGCCGGGCTGCCACCAGAAGGTCTGCCACGTCCAGTTGACGAGCTCCTTCGTGTTGACGTGCATCGCCGTGAGGACGGCGTAGTCGCCCGCTTCCGCCTGGAGCCCTTCGATGTTGGTGGCGTTGAAGGCCTGGGCCTCGTCGGCGTTCATCTGGAAGGAGTAGATGGCGGAGAGCGGCGTGTGCAGATAGTGCTGGCAGCTGAGGCTCGCGGACCCAGGATGGGCGTTGTTCACCGGGTCGATGAGGGCTGCCACGCCTTGAATCTGCTCGGCGGTGGCCTCCGTGATGGGAGCATCCGCCGGCGCCGTGGGGTCCACGATGGCGCACGTCAGCCACAGCGAGGGCGTGGGATGGCACTTGTCCGCTTCTTGTTGCTCGGGCGTGCACGTGGCCCCGGAGCCGGCGCTGCCCGCGAAGCCCCTCCACACGGGCACCGGCGTGGGCTTGTGCTTCTTCACCAGGTACAGCACGGGCTTGAGTTCCATGGCCGCCGAGCCCCGGTTCCCCGCCGAGGGCGCGGTGTACGGCGCCTGCCGCACGGTGCGCTGCGCGGTGGGTGTATTCGCCGGCCACTGGCTGTTGAGGTCGGCCAGGCTGGTGAACCGGTTGTAGAAATACGACGGTCCTCCCGGCGCGGCCGGATGGCCCTGCGTCAGGTACGCGGCCATCTCCGGATTGAACTTGTTGAAGGAGACAAGCTGGTCGGTCGGGGTGACGACCGGGCCCGAACCCGCCGGGTGGTGGAACTGGCGGGGCCCGTGGAAACCATGGGTGGCCTTGCGCCGCGACACGTCTGGCGTTGGCGCCCCCGGGGCCGGGAAGAGCTCCTCGCCGTTCCAGGTGTCCCACACGGGCATGGGGAGCCCCGTTCCCGGGTAGACCTGTCCGGAATCGGCATGCAGCCCCGCCCAGAGGTTCCAGGCCTTGGGGGTGATGCGGGCGGTGTTCCACGCATCCGCCCACTGCTGGATTTCATCCCGGTTGCCTGGGAAGTCATACCCGGGAGGAATGGGGGTGGGTGTGATCCAGGGGTCGCGAGGCTTGCAAGCGACCAGGATACAGAGACAGGTCAGCAGGAGCATCCGGACAGGGTGGCGCATGGGTGAAATGCAAACGCATGCACCTGGAATGTATTGGTATCACCAGGGGCGCTTGAAGGCTGCCAGGCAGCCCAACGTCACCCCCGCCATGAGCGAGGCGTAACCCACCAGGGGCCACGCGGTGTCGCCGCCGAGCAGGACGACCATCAGGGTCCCCACGACGGCGACGACGAGGCTCTGGATGCAGAAGTAGAGCGCGACCGCCGTTCCCGCCACGGCGCCAAAGGCCTGGAGCGCACCATTGGCGGTGACGGAGACGGCGAACACAATGCCCGCGGCGATGACCCACATGGGCACGACGAACGTCCAGAAGGACGGCGCCAGGAGGAGCTGCCCGGCGGTGAGCCACCCCGCGCCCAGCAGCAACAGGAGCATGCCGCGCGCAAGGCTTCCCGCCAGCCCCCAGCGGGCCACCAGGCGCTGCGCGAAGCGCGTCGTCACCATCATGGCCAGCGCGGCGGTGGCGAAGGCCAGGCTGAAGCCAAGCTCCGAGAAGCCGGCCCGTCCCATGAGCACCCGGGGCGCCGTGGAGAAGAACACGAAGAAGGAGCCCATGGCCGCGCTGAAGCCCAACGTGTACGTCCAGAACGCGCCGCTGCGCAGGATGCTCTGGACGGGCACCGTCTGACGGGCCACGCCGGAAGGACGAGTCTCAGGCCACCGTGGCAAGGCCTGGAGCAGCGCCGCCGTCGCCAGGACGCCGAGCGTGACGAAGATGGCCCGCCATCCGAAGTGCCTCGCGAGCAGGGCCCCGGCGATGGGGCCCAGTGCCGGGACGAAGGCCAGCATGGCGCTGAACAGGCTGTAGATGACCGCGCCTTCGGGCCGCTCCGCATAGACGTCCCGGACGGTGGCGAACGTCGCGACGAGCGCCGCGGAGGCCCCCACGGCCTGCAGGAGCCGGAGCCCGACGAACATCGCGGCATCGGTGGTGCCCGCGAGCAGGAAGGAGGTGGTCGCGAAGACCCACGCGCCCCCCAGCAACACCCGGCGCCGGCCGATGCGGTCCGAGAGCGGGCCGAACACCAGCTGTCCGGCCCCGAGCATGGCCATGTAGAGGCTCAGCGTGAGCTGGATGATGGAGGGAGAGGTGCCGAGGACTCCGGTCATGGCCGGAACCACGGGGAGGTAGATGTCCATGGCCAGCGAGGCCAGGAGGTCGAAGGGGGCCATCAGCAACAGCGCTGCTGGCACGGTGTGATTCCACGACAGGGCTTTGGGGTCAGACATGAAGGCATCCGCGCAAATGAGGATCATCTGGCGGCGATCTGCCTCTCCACGGGGACCGGGATGAGCTGGGGCAGAGGGCCGCGGCAACGGTGGACGTGTCGCCGCGGCTCACTCATCTGCGGAACTGGGGTCTCCCATCCGGTGGGCTCCTGGGTGCGTCAGGTCCGGGCGGGACGAAGACACCGGGCCCGTCCTGACAGGGCGCCCGAAAAAAGGAGGGCCCGCCCCGGTTCAGCCCCGGGGTGCGCGATACGCCGGGAAGAAGCCCCTGTTGTCACGGCCCGCGGACAGGCGCGCGTACACCGCGGGCTCGCAGATGACCTCGTGGGTGTGGAGGCGGGAGCTTGCGTTCGCGAAGCTCCGCTTGAACTGCTCGAGGCCGTCTCCCGGCCGCACGCCGCCGCCCAGGTGCAACGGCAATCCCAGGTGGGCGCTGAGCTCCACCATGGACTCGAAGATGGTGTTCTTGGCCGGAGAGCGCGACAGGTGCATGTCCGCCGTCCCGCCCAGGTAGTAATGCAGCACGCCGTCGCTGGCGACCGCCACCCCCGAGGAGGCGATGCCGCCGTCCGGGGCACGCGTCGTCACCAGCCAGACCAGCGGCGAGGCGAACAGGTCCTCGAAGTACGCGTCGGAGAAGAAGTACCGGGCGTGCGCTTCGTCGCGGACCATGGTCTGCCGGTAGACCTCCTTGAAGCCCTCGAGCGCCTCATGCGAAGCCTCGCGCGCCGGAGCGCAGGTGCTCACGTAGCCCAGCCGGGTGTTGCGCCGCATCTGCCGGCGGGCCTCCGCCTGGAACTCGAGGGGGCGCCCGGAGTCGATGAAGAACACCTCATTGCGCTCCGTCCCGCCCGCGAAGCACCGGGGCCCCGAGACGCGGTCGCGCACGAAGAGGCTCACGAGCCCGATGCCGGTCCAATCCACGGCATCCTTCGAGACCTCGCTCAATCCATCCAGCCGCGCGCCGGGAAAGCCATACGGGGAGATGGCATCGCGGTAGGGCGTTCCTTCAATGGGCCGCACGAGGAGCGGCACCCGCAACCCGCGCCCCTCGCCGTCCTCGATGACCAGCGTATGCGTCACCCCTTCGGCCCGCAGGTGGTGCGCGGAGCGGAAGTAATCCTCAGACAGGGCGGACATTCCCGCGTCAGGAATCAGGAGGGCGCGACAGGGCCTCAGGCGCTGAGACGGCCCTCGCATGGCTTCGATGTGATTCATTCGAGCGCATCCTTTCCATGAGCAACGCAGGGCCCGCCGCCCCCCTGCTCCAGCGCGGGGCGCGGTGGCCCTCAGGCGAGGTGTGACGGGACCGCTGCCCGAGCGCCTGCCTTCCGCCGCCACTGCCGGAAGGCACGCAACGCGGGCTGCTCAATCCCATGGGTGATGACGATGGCCAGCAGGAGCCCGACCGTCATCGCGACCGCGATGGCGGCCTCGGGGCGCCAGGCCGCGGCTTCGAGCCTCCGGATGATGACGTAACCGATGTTCTGGTGGACCAGGTAGAAGGGATAGGAGATGAACCCCATGAAGAGCAGCGGGCGCCAGGTGAGCCAGCGCAGCCAGCCCCGGGACAACGCATGGGAAATGCCCAGCACCACCGGGAACACGGCGGCGGGCGCTTCACTCCCCACCAGCACCTCGTGAGCGAAGCTGACGGCCACGAGCACCAGCGCGGACGGCAGGGAGACCTCGCCGCGGCTCTGCTTGAAGGCCAGCACGCCCAGCGCGAAGTATTGCAGGTGCGGCCGGCTCGCGAGTCGCGCCAGGAAGGTCATGCCCACGGCCTGGGCCGCCAGCTCCGCCACGGTCTGCAACACGACGAGCACGATGAAGAGGGGGATGATTCTGGGCAGCGTCCGCGTGTACGCGAGCACGAACATCAACAGGTAGAACGACAGCTCGATGGTCAGCGTCCAATACACGGTGTCCACGTGCGGGACGCGAAGCAGCTCGTGAAACATGGTCAGGTTGACCAGGGCCGTCTGGAGGCTGAATTCGCGCTCTGGCAGCCCGAACAGCGTCACCACCGTGAAGGTGAGCGCGACGGCCGTCCAATAGGACGGGTAGAGCCGGGCCGCGCGGCTCCACACGAAGTCCCGGGCCCGCTCGACGCGCTCCAGCGACATCAGGATGACGAAGCCGCTGATGGCGAAGAAGAGCTGGACCCCATACTTCCCGAAGCGCATCTCCCAGAGGGGAACCGTGTGCCCATAGAGGTCGCTGTATTCGGCCGTGAAGTGATACAGCGCGACCGCCAGTGCCGCGAACCCCCGGAGTGCGTCCAGTTCCACCAGACGCGGCGGGCTCATCTCCGGAGCAGCATGCATGCGTGTCATCCGGGTCCACCCTTCCAGAAGCTCTCCGGTCAGCGTTTGGAGCGAGCCCAACGGTAGGTTTCTCACGATGCTCTCACCATGCCCCCTTGGGTCGCGGGCATGTGTCACGTCTTGCGCATGCGCCCGCCCTCGCGTCGCAGGGCGGGCATTCCACATGTCACTCAACTCCGGGGCGCGCGGTAGGCCGGGAAGAAGTCGCTGCCGGTGCTGCCTTCCGACAGGTGGGCATACACCGCCGGCTCGCAGATCAGCTCATGGGTGTGGAGCCGGGAGCTCGAGTTCGACAGGCTCCGCTTGAACTGCTCGAGGCTGTCCCCCGGCCGGATGCCGCCACCCAGGTGGAGCGGGACACCGAGTCGTGAGCAGAGGTCCGCCAGCGTTCCAAAGACATTCTTCGCCGGAGAGCGCGCCAGATGCGCATCCACCGTTCCGCCCAGATAGTAGTGCAGCATGCCGTCGCTGCTGACACAAAGCGCGGCGGAGGCCACGTCGCCTTGCGGCGCATGCGTCGTCACCAGCCAGGCGCAGGGGGACGAGAACAGCTCCTCGAAGTAGGCGTCGGGGAAGAAGTACCGGGAGCTCGCCCCTTCGCGGACCATGGTCTGCCGGTAGGCTTCCTGGAAGCCCTCCCGGTCCTCGCGAGACACCGCGCGAGCCTCACGCGCGGTGCTCACGAAGCCCAGCCGGAGGTTGCGCCGGATGTGCCGGTAATGCATCTCCCGGAACTCCACCGGCAGGCGCGGGTCGATGAAGAACACCTCGTTGCGCTCCGTCCCGCCCGCGAAGCACCGGGGGCCCGAGACGCGGTCGCGCACGAAGATGCTGACGAGCCCCGTTTCCCTCCAATCCACCGCGTCCTTCGACACCTCCTGGAGTCCGGCCAGCGCGCCGCCGGGAAACCCATACGGGGAGATGGCATCGCGGTAGGGCGTTCCCTCGATGGACCGCACGATGAGCGGCACCCGCAGCGCGTTCCCCTCGCCGTCCTCGATGATCAGCGTATGCGTCACCTGTTCGGCTCGCAGGTGATGCGCGGAGCGGAAGTAGTCCTCCGACAGCGCGGACGCCCCTTCATCCGGCACGAGCACGGCCTTCGTTCGCATCATCCGCATGGCTGTGCCCCCCACCACCTGAGTCATCACGAATGTATTTCAATTTGTTACTGGCTTTCGCGTTGCAGACTAGCCTTCCAGCCCCCGCGCTGGAGCCGCCCGCCGGGGTCACGCCGATGTTGGAATCCGGGCGGTGATGCCCCGGGGCCTCGCCCTGTCGTCGCGGTCTTCGGGTTCGCCGGCGGGAGTGGCGCGCCGCGCCTGCTGCTAGGCTCGACGGCGACCTCTCCGGGAACCTCCAACCGATGAAGCGCGTCCTCCTCGTCCTGCTGGCCCTCGTCCTGCTTCTCGTGGGCGTCCTCGTCGTCCGCACGCTGCGCTTCGGTTCACGGCAGGTGAGCGCCGAGTCCGCCGAGCCCTTCGCGGTGGATGCCGCCGCGGCCGCGGGCCGCCTGGCGGAGGCGCTGCGCCACCGCACCATCGCCGCCTCCGACGGCATGCGCGCGGAGGACGCCGCCTTCCAGGCGCTGCACGCCGGGTTCGTCGCCCGGTTTCCCCGCGTGCACGCGGAGCTCGCGCATGAGGCCGTGGGGGCGCATGCCCATCTCTACACCTGGAAGGGTTCGGAGCCCGGCCTGCGGCCCGTGCTGCTGATGGGCCACCTGGACGTGGTGCCCGCGGAGGCGGAGGCCACCTGGAGCCACCCGCCCTTCGACGGCGTCGTGGCGGAGGGCTACGTGTACGGGCGCGGGACGCTGGACGACAAGGGCAGCGTGCTCGCCATCCTCGAAGCCGTGGAGGGCCTGCTCGCCGAGGGCTACCGCCCCCGCCGCACGGTGATGCTCGCGTTCGGCGCGGACGAGGAGGTGGGCGGGCATGACGGGGCCGCGCGCGTGGCCGCGCTGCTGCGCGAGCGGGGCGTGGCCCTGGAGTCGGTGCTGGACGAGGGCGGCCCCATCGGCGTGGGGCTCGTGCCCGGCGTGGCCGCGCCGGTGGCGCTGGTGGGCGTGGCGGAGAAGGGCTCGGCGCGCGTGGAGCTGGTGGTGCGGAGCACGGGCGGACACGCGTCCATGCCGCCCCCGCAGACCGCCGCGAACACCCTCGCCCGGGCGCTCGTGCGGCTGGAGGAGCACCCGTTCAAGCCCGAGCTGCGCGGCGGGACGCGGGCGCTCTTCGAGCACGTGGGGCCGGAGATGAGCTTCGGCATGCGCCTGCTCTTCGCCAACACCTGGCTCTTCGCGCCCGTCATCGAGCGGCGGATGGCCGGGGCGCCCTCCACGAACGCCAGCATCCGCACCACCTTCGCGGCCACCATGCTCGAAGCAAGCCCCAAGCCCAACGTGCTTCCCTCACAGGCGCGCGCGGTGCTCAACGTCCGCCTGCTGCCGGGCGACAGCCTGGAGGACGTGCGCGCCCACGTGCGCGACGTGGTGGATGACGCGCGCGTGGAGCTGACCGCCGAGGGCGACGAGGCCTCGCCGGTGTCGCGCCTGGACACGGAGGGCTGGCGGCAGTTGCAGCGCAGCATCCGGCAGGTGTTCCCGGACGTGCTGGTGGCGCCCTTCCTCACCGTGGCGGCCACGGACGCGCGCTACTTCCATCCCCTGAGTGACAGCGTGTACCGCTTCGTGCCGGTGCGGATGAACCGTGAGGACCTCACCCGGATGCACGGCCGCGACGAGCGGCTCTCCGTGGAGGAGCACGCCGCCGCCATCCGCTTCTACGCGCAGTACCTGCGCAACAGCACGCGACAGTAAGACGCGCCTTACGCCGCGGCGGCCTGCAGCAACTCGTCGAGGCGGGTGAGGACGACCGTGGGCGCGCGCGAGCGCAGCAGCGCCTCCGTCGCGTAGCCCCAGGTCACCGCGGCGGTGGCAATGCCCTCGGCCGCCGCGGCCTCGATGTCGCGCACCTCGTCGCCCACGGAGAGGGCCTCGCCGGGACGCACGCCCGCGGCCTTCAGCACCTTCCGGAACTTCGCCCGCTTGCCGAAGAGGCCCGCGCCGCAGGCGTAGTGGCGGATGCGCGCGGACGCCACCGGCCCCAGCACGCGCCGCACGTTCTCCTCCGAGTTGGAGCTCACCACGGCCAGGGTGATGCCCCGCGCCTCCAGCTGCTCCAGCATCGCCTCCACGCCCGGGAAGGCCGGGATGCGGTGCGCGTCACGCGCGACGAGCTTGCGCATATGGGCCGCGATGAAGGGCAGCTTCCACATGGGCACGCCGAGCCGCGCGATGATGGCCCGGGTGTCCTGCCCGCGCAGCGCCTCCAGCTCCTCCGCGCTGACGCTGCGAAAGCCGTAGCGCCGGGCCACGTCATTGAAGATGCCGCGAAACCAGCCCGCGCTGTCCGCGAGCGTCCCGTCGAAGTCGAAGATGATCAGCCGGTATCCCATGGGGCTCGGTTCAGCGTCCCACAGTCGGCGATGCGCTGCACCCGGAGCGCGGCCAGCCGAGCCAGCGGCGCCGCCACCTCCGGTCCCTCCAGCAGGGCCACCGCGCGGGCGACGGCGTCCAGGGTGGACATCCCTGCGGGGTGCGAGGGCTCGCGAAGCATGAGCAGGCCGGGCTCTGGCGGAGGCAGCACCAGCCGGGGCAGAGCCCGCAGCTCCGGGAGCCGCTGGGTCATCCGCCGCGCCTGCGACCAGTTCGCGTCCAGCACCACCACCTGCCTGGGAGGAGGCGCGTCCGGCGGCGCCGTGGGACCGTCCGGGAAGAGCAACCAGGTCCCCGGTTCGGAGAGGACCTCCAGGTCGAAGGTCCCCGCCATCGAACCGTGGATGAGCAGCTTCGCGTTCGAGAGGGCGAGCGCGGCCACGCCTCCGGTGTTGCTCCGCTTCGACACCTCCATCACGTGCTGGAGGAAGACGAAGCGGGTCCGGGTCTCCACCTGGGGAACCTCCGCGCACAGGCACAGGTGTTTCGCCAGGTTGCAACGCGTACAGCGGGGTGGACGGGCAGCGCGGGGAGGCATCCTCCCGTCATCCTGTGCCGGTCCTCCCGCCAAGAGAAGGACTCGTTGCCGGGCTGGCGGCCACCGGGCCCACGGCAGGCGGCACGGTGGCCGGGCCCTGCTTCTCGCGCCGCGCCAGCTCCCTCGCGCCCAGGAAGCCCTTGACGAGCACCGAGAAGATGAAGACGCGGACGACGAGCCGCGACATGTCGGACAGCCCCAGCCCCTCCGGCGTCGTCATCTTCGCGAAGGTCGTGGTGAGGGTGTCGACGGCGAAAAGCAGGATGGCCACCAGCGGCGCCACGCGCGAGCGCTTGAACATGAAGAAGCCCAGGACGGCCAGGAAGCCTCCGAACAGGACGTTGGCCAAGGTCACCGGAAGCTGCTCCGCCGGGTCGTTCGCCACGACGAACAAGACCATCGTGGACGCCGTGGTGAAGGCCGCCATCCCGTAGAGCATGTACGTCGCGGAGCGGGCCTGCGGGATGGGATCCGACGCGCTGTCAGGCAGCGGCACGCCGTTGAGCATCACCCGCAGCTCCGTCACGACGACATGGACGAGCTGGACATGCAGCACGTTCCCGTCCGGGAGCGTGAACTCCACCCCATGCTCCAGCTGGAGCGGGTCCTCCACCGAACCCACCCGCTGATCGTTCAGCTCGATCCGCAGGTCCCGCCAGCCTTCGCCCCAGAACAGCTCCAGGTTCTGGGGCCCCCCCTCTTCCAATGCCAGCTTCAACACGCCCATCGAAGAACTCCCGCCCCTGGCTCAGAGGTGGTTGTACAGCCCCAGAAGGAAGAGAAAGAGCATCACCACGTGGAACCACCCCACGTTGCGTGCAATCACCGCGGGCTCATGCCCGGACACGGGGGCCTGGCCTGCTTCAATGGCATTGAGCTCCTTCTGCCCCAGCACCAGTCCGACGATGCCCGGGGCGAAGCCGCAGAAGCCCACGGTGGCGAACACCAGGGCCAGCACCGCACGTGCGGAGGGCTTCTCACGCTTGCTCAATTCCTGGCAGGAAGGACACAACCCGCGCTTGCGGCACCGGGCACAGATGAAGGTCCCGCACCGGGTGCAGGTTCCTTCCGCGAGTGTTTCAGGATGTCTGGGACAGAGCGCGGCGGGGACTTCGTCCATCCCAGACGTCTATCATTCTCACGGGGTTTCAGGCACAAGCGCACCGGGCATTCCCCCAGGTTGACGCCGGGTCGCGCTGTCGCTCTTCGTCTTCTGGGGGCGCCGGACGCGCGCGCCCATCAAGCCCCGGCACGCCGGCTGACAGGAGCGGGGCCTCCCTGAGGGAAGGCCCCGCGCCCTCGCATCACCTCACGTCACGCCTTGGCGCTCTTCGAGGCCTCGTGCTCGTCGCGGCCGTGCGCGGAGGAGACGGGGCTGGTGGCCTCCACGGCGGAGAAGGTCTCCAGGACCTTGTACGTGTGGCTGGCCCCGCGCGGCACGAGCCAGGAGTCGCCGGGGTTCAAGAGGATGATCTGCCCCTCCAGGTGCAGCTCCGCGCGGCCCTTGAGCACGAAGCCCACGGTCTCGTAGTCGCGCGTGCTGGCGGGCTTGGCCTCGGCGGGCGGCTCGTCCTCCCACAGCCGCATGGCCACACGGACGCCGGATGCGAGGTACTTCTGGCCCATCTCCCCCTTGGGGGAATGGCGGCTCTCGACCTTCTTCACGCTGGTGTCGCCCATGTTCGCCTCTCCTTGGGGGGCGGCGTCCGGCGCCGCGCTCCTCCTGGGAGAAGGTAGGGAAGACCCCGGACCGTGGCGGACCGCGTCGCGCTGGCCGCC
>NZ_RAWC01000089.1:0-32727 GCF_003611685.1 Corallococcus sp. CA049B
CCCCCCGCCCCGTGGATCATTCCTGGGGTCGAGTCCGCGCTCACGGGCGCCTGCGCGTGAGCGCGGACTTGAGGACGTGCCTACTCCCCGCCGTTCCGGACGGTGGGAGCCCTCGAAGGCGTGATGAAGCCCGAGTAGGCCATCCGGTTCGGTGAGCAGCGTCCGGGGTTGGTCACCTTGCCCGGCGTAGCGTTGCCCGTCATGGCGGTGCTGACCTCCTGGGGCGAGGAGGCGGGATGGGCCTCCAGGAAGAGCGCGACGATGCCGGTGACATGTGGGGTGGCCATGGACGTGCCGCTCAGCGTTCGGGTCGCAGTGTCATCGCTGGCCCAGGCCGAGAAGATGTCCTCGCCGGGCGCGAAGACGTCCACGCAGTCGCCATGGTTGGAGAAGGACGCCCGCCAGTCCACAGTGGTGGTGGCACCCACGGTGATGGCCTCGGCGGTGCGCGCGGGAGAGCGCTTGCACGCGTCCTGGTTCTCGTTGCCCGCCGCCAGCACATACGTCACGCCCAACGCGATGGAGCGGCGCACGGCATCGTCGAGCGCCGCGTCCTCCCCTCCGCCCAGGCTCATGTTGGCTACCGCCGGGGACTGGTGGTGCTCGGTCACCCAGTCCACGCCCGCCACCACGCCCGCCGTCGTCCCGGAGCCCTCGCAGTTCAGCACGCGCACGGCGTGCAGCGACGCGCTCTTGGCGATGCCATACATGTTGCCGCCCACCGTGGCGGACACGTGGGTACCATGGCCGTTGCAGTCCACGCCGTCGCGACCGTCGCCGACGGCATCGAAGGCGATGTCCGCCCGCCCGGCGAACTCCTGGTGCGTGGGGCGCAGGCCCGTGTCGAGGACGTACACGTGCACGCCCCGGCCCTGCGTCTGGTACTGGTAGAGCTGATTGAGCGGCAGGTCGCGCTGGTCGACGCGGTCAATCCCCCACGTTGCATCGGACTGGCTCTCATCGAGCGTCACCACGCCATTCTGTTGCACGTACTCCACCTCGGGCGCGGCGGACATGGCACGGGCCTGCTTCTGGCTCATGCGCGCGGCGAAGCCTCGCAGCGCGTGCGTGTACACGTGGAAGGCCTTGCCGCCGAAGCGCTCGGTCAGGCGCTGCGCCACCACCCCCGGCGCCTGCGCGGCGTTCCCTTCAAGGGGCTCCTTGAGCACGACGACGTACTCACCGGCGACCGGCTTCGAGACCGTGAGGAACTTCTCGCGCACGGGTGTCTGTACGGACGCGGTGCCACGGCAGGGTGTGTCACCGGGTGGCGGGATGGGATTGCCCGTGCTCTGGCACGCCGGCAGCAGGAACAGCACGCAGGCGGACGCGACCGTCCGCGACAGGAGCTTCAGCGACATGGGTCCCCCCGGGGGTGGCACCTCCAGCTTCGGCCGGAAGCCGGGCAGGCAACGCGGGCGCGGCCTTCCCAGGGAAGTAACGCCTGCTGACCCAAAGTAGTTGCTGCCCCGCGGGGCCGCGAAACGTCAGCCCCCACCCGAATCAGCGGCCCGCGGTACGACTCCTTCTACGCCGCGTGGCGTCTCTGGGACCTCCACCTCGGTCGAACCTCACAAGATTCCATGGCGTCTTCGCTCCGGGCGCGAAACTCCGGCCATTTCTGCTCCCCCAAGCAGGGGGCAGAACCGAAGCCGGAAGAGGCAAGTGAGCCGCCTGCGGCAGCGGCGAGGCAGGAGCGCACTCCGCGGATGGATTGAGCCGGGCTGCTGCGCAGGAGCTTCGTGCTTGACGTGTTCGCGTGCCGCAGGTGTGGAGCCACCGCCCCTGTGAGGTGCGGGGGCGCGTCCAGCGCAGACGCAACCGCGTCCCAATCCACGCCGCCACGGGTTAGATTCCGCGCCGTGCCTTCCGACACCATGCCGTGCGCCGGGGATATCGCGCAGGTCCGTCACCGCCAGTACCTCGTCGATGAAGTGATCGCCCCCGAGGGTGTCCGCGAGGACCACACCCTGGTCCGCCTCACCTGCCTCGACGACGATGCCCAGGGTCGCTCGCTCTCCGTGCTCTGGGAGCGCGAACTCGGCGCGCGCGTCATCCGTCCCGCGCAGGGCGGACTGGGAACGCCCACGAGGCTCGACGAGCCGCGCCGCTTCGCCGCCTACCTCCATGCACTCAAGTGGAGCTCCGTGACGGCCACCGACGCCCGGCTCTTCCAGGCCCCCTTCCGTGCCGGCATCCACCTGCTCGACCACCAGCTCTCCCCCCTCAAGAAGGCGCTTGAGCTTCCTCGCGTCAACCTGTTCATCGCGGACGACGTGGGCCTCGGGAAGACCATCGAAGCCGGCCTCGTGATGCAGGAGATGATGCTCCGCCAGCGTGTGGACCGGGTGCTCATCGTCTGCCCCGCGTCCGTGACGCTTCAGTGGCGTGATGAGATGGAGAAGCGCTTCGGCCTCCATTTCGAGATCTTCAACAGCGAGTTCGTCTCGCGGCGCCGCCAGGAGCGCGGCTTCCAGGTTCCTGTCTGGGGCACTCACTCGCGCTTCATCGTGTCGTACCAGACGCTGCGTCGCAGCGAGTACTTCGAGCCGCTCAAGACGTTGCTGGAGGAGAAGGGCCGCCACAAGGCGATGCTGGTGCTCGACGAGGCGCATGTCGTCGCCCCGGCTTCCGCCAGCCGGTACGCCGTCGACACCGAGACGACCCGCAGCATCCGCTCGCTGGCGGACCACTTCGAGCACCGCCTCTTCCTGTCCGCCACACCCCACAACGGACACTCCAACAGCTTCTCCGCGCTGCTGGAGATGCTCGACCCCCAGCGCTTCACCCGGGGTACGCGCGTGCGGGAGTCGCAACTGGCGCCGGTGATGGTGCGCCGGCTGAAGAGCGACCTGCGCGCACTGGGCACCGCGCAGCAGTACCCCGAGCGGCAGGTGCTGGGCGTGCGCCTGACCCATTCCGCGGGGCGCTGGAGCGCCGAGTGGCCCGGCCCCGATGGGGAGACCGTCGAGCGTCGCGTCGACCTCGGCGAGGGGTCCACCGCCGAGTTAGACCTCGCCACGAAGCTCGCCCGCTACACGCAGCTCATGGCCCCTGGCTCGAAGAAAGGCCGGCTCGTCTTCATCAACCTGCAGAAGCGTCTCCTCTCCAGCGTGGAGGCCTTCCACCGCACGCTGTCCGTCCACGCCGCTGCCTTCGGGGCGGGGGCCCTGGCTCCGGGAAGCCGCGAGGCCCCTGGCGACACGCTGCCCGAGGAGTACGGCGAGACGGACGAATCCCTGGAGCTGGCCTTCGAGGAGGACATCCGCGAGGCCAGTGAGGGCCTGCCGGTGGACATCCAGGCGCGCCAGCTCCTCGACGACATGCTGCACGTGAGCGCGAAGCACCGCACCGGGCGGGACGCGAAGCTGCTCGCGCTGCTCCAGTGGATTCGCGAACACCTGTGCCCGCTCACCCGGGGCGCCGCCTGGAAGCCCCGCCGCGTCATCATCTTCACGGAGTACGGCGACACGCTCCGCTACCTCAAGGAGCAGCTCACCGCCGCCTTCGAGGGGACGCACCGCGGGGAGGAGCGCATCCGCACCATGACCGGCGGGCTCGACGACGCGAAGCGCGCGGAGGTCCAGGAGGCCTTCAACGGTCCGCTGGACGAGTTTCCCGTGCGCGTCCTGCTCGCGACCGACGCGGCCCGCGAAGGCATCAACCTTCAGGGGCACTGCGCCGACCTCTTCCACTTCGACCTCCCGTGGAACCCCTCGCGCCTCGAACAACGCAATGGCCGCATCGACCGCACGCTGCAACCAGAGCCCGTCGTGCGCTGCGGCTATTTCATCTACGCCCAACGCACCGAGGACGCGGTGCTCGACACCGTGGCGCGCAAGGTGGACACCATCGCCCGCGAGCTGGGCAGCCTGGGCAGCGTCCTGATGGACCAGCTGCACGAAGCCCTCTCCTCGGGCATCACCCCGGGCACGCTCGAAAGCCTGGAGCGGGCCGCGACCTCCACCGGCACGGAGGTGGCGAAGCGGGAGCTGGAGTCGCAACGGGAGCTTCAGTCCCTGCGCAAGGAGCTGGATGCCATCGGGGAGATCCGCGACCGCAGCCGCAAGGTGATGGACTTCGATTCCGCCCTCTTGCGTGACGCGCTGGACGTGGGCTTCGAGCTGGCGGGTTCGACCCGGCTCGTACGCGAGGCCGTCACCGAGGAAGGAAAGCCGCTGGAGGCCTGGAAGGTGCCTGCCCTCCCCGCGTCCTGGAGCCGGACGCTCGACAGCATCCGTCCCCGCCGGGAGAAGGACGAAGCGCCCTGGGTGTGGCGCAAGCGCCCGCTCTCGCCCGTGGTCTTCGAGGCGCCCCAGGGCGTGGCCAGCAAGCTCGCGCACCTGCACCTGTCCCATCCCATCGTGCAGCGCGTGCTCCAGCGCTACCTGGCGCAGGGCTTCTCCGCGAACGACCTGAGCCGCGTGACGGTGGTGAACAGCAAGCGCGACGCCGTGGCGCGCGTCATCGTCTTCGGGCGGCTCTCGCTCTTCGGCGCCGGAGCGGCGCGGCTCCATGACGAGGTGGTCTCCGTGTCCGCGAAGTGGCTCGACGGCGGCGGCAGGGGGCACCTGAAGCCCTTCGGGGAGGAGGCGGACCGCCGGGTCATCGAACAGCTCGAGGTCACGCTGGCCGAGGCACCCGAGCTGTCGGCGACCTCCAGCGCGGTCCAGGCCCGGCTCCTGGCCAGCGCGTCTTCTGACTTCGCGGCGCTCTGGCCTTCCGTCGAAGAGGAGTCGTCGCGGCTGGAGAAGGCCGCGCGCAAGCTGCTGGCACAGCGCGGTGCGACCGAGGCGAAGGCGCTGACGCAGATCCTCCTGACGCAGCGGGAGACCATCCAGGAGGCGCTGGGGGCACAGTTGGAGCTCAAGCTCACCGTCAAGGACGAGCTTGAGCAACAGCGGCGCGACAAGGGCCACCTGGAGCAGCGCCTCGCGGCCCTGGCGAAGGAGCTCGAGGAGCAGCCGGAGTCCTTGAAGGCCACCTATGACGTGCGGCTGGCCCGGCTGACGCCGGTGGGGATGGTGTACCTGTGGCCGAGTTCGCGATGAAGACCGGGCGGGAAGCAAGCGTGAGGGCAGTCCATGAGTGACGTCGAACGCCGCTACCACGAGACGTGGCTGGGCATGGCGCAGCCCATCGAGGGGCTGGTGGTGTCGGTGCCGGTGCTGGAGGACGCGCAGTGCATGCAGCGGCTGCCCGTGACGGAGCAGCACAAGCTCATCGCGCTGGCCGGCACGGAGTCGCCGCGCGTGAGCGACGTGCCGCGCTTCCTCCGCGAAGTGCTGGGCTACCCCGACGGCGCCTTCGTCACGGCGTTCCCGGAGGACTTGCGGCTGGACATCGTGGAGGGGCACCAGACCCTCGTGCCCACGCGGGGGCTCCCGCGGCGCGGCCCGCCGCCGCCGAAGCCGGAAGGCCTCCCTGACGACTCCACGCCCGCCAGCCGGGCCGGCGAGGGCTTCGTCCTGCTGACGTGGGAGCTGCCGCCAGGGCTCGACCTGGATGCGAAGGAGGCCGTCACCGGCGCCTGGTTCTACAGCCCCACCGCGAAGTTCGAGCGACTGCTCCGCGCGGTACGGGTGCCGGTGGGCCTGCTCTTCAACGGCGTCTCCGTGCGCCTCGTGTACGCGCCCCATGGCGAATCCACGGGCCACCTCACCTTCCGCTTCGCGGACCTCGTCACCGCCAGCGGCCGGCCGCTCTTCGACGCCATGGTGATGCTGCTGCACGCGCGGCGGCTCTTCGGCGTGTTGCCTGAACACCAGCTCCCCGCGCTGCTTGAACAGTCCCGCCGCCGTCAGGCCAACGTCACCGAGGCGCTGGCGGAGCAGGTGCTCGAAGCGCTGAACCTGCTCCTCGCGGGCTTCGAGTCCGCCGCCGAGCGCGACGGCACGAAGTCGCTGGACGACGCCCTCGCGCGCGGGGAGGACCACGTGTACGGCGGGCTCCTCTCGACGCTCCTGCGGCTCGTGTTCGTCCTGTACGCGGAGGACCGGGGGCTGCTCCCCGTGGACCAGGAGCCCTACGCCGAGGACCTGTCGGTGAAGGCGCTGTACGAGCAACTGCTCGAAGATGCGGGCCAGCATCCCGATGCGATGAACCGGCGCTTCGGCGCGTGGCCGCGGCTGCTGGCGCTGTTCCGCTGCATCTTCTTCGGCGCCTCGCACGGGAAGCTGCATATGCCGTCGCGACGCGGGCAGCTCTTCAACCCGGAGGCGTTCCCCTTCCTGGAGGGCTGGAGCGTCGGGGGCGCGCCGGTGGAGGCGCGGGCCCGGGCGGAGGTGAAGCCGCCGTCCGTGGATGACGAGACCGTCTACCGGGTGTTGGAAAGGCTCATCGTCCTGGAAGGCCAGCGGCTCAGCTACCAGTCGCTCGACGTGGAGCAGATCGGCTCCGTGTACGAGGCGCTGATGGGCTTCCACGTGAAGCGACTGACGGGCGCGGGCGTGTGCCTCAAGCCATCCAGGGTCTGGGTCTCCGCCGACGAGGTGCTGGAGCAGCCGGCGAGCCGTCGCGGTGCGTGGCTGGAGGACGAGGGCGGACTGGAGGCGAAGGCGGTGAAGGCCGCCGCGAAGGCCCTGGAGCAGGCGAAGACCGAGGCGGACGTCCTGGCGGCGTTGGAGCCGTACCGGGTCAAGGGCATCGACACGCGCCGGCCGTTGCAGCTCGTGTTGCAGCCCGGGGCCGAGCGCCGTCGCACCAGCAGCCACTACACCCCGCGCAGCCTCTCGGCGCCCATCGTGCGCCGCGCGCTGGAGCCGTTGCTGAAGGCGATGGGTGAGCAGCCGGCGTCCGAGCGGCTGCTCAACCTGAAGATCTGCGACCCGGCCATGGGCTCCGGCGCGTTCCTTGTCGAGGCCTGCCGCTTCCTCGCGGATCAGGTCGTCGCCGCGTGGACGCGAGAGGGCGTGCTGAACGGCGCCCCCAAGGACGAGGACGTGGTGATGCGCGCGCGCCGGTTGGTGGCGCAGCGCTGCCTGTACGGGGTGGACAAGAACCCCTGGGCGGTGAACCTCGCGAAGCTGTCGCTGTGGCTGGTGACGCTGGCGAAGGGGGAGCCGTTCACCTTCCTGGACCACGCGCTCAAGTGCGGCGACTCGCTCGTCGGGCTCGACCTGGAGCAGATCCGGGCGTTCCACTGGGATACGGGGAAGCAGAAGCAGTACGACCTGGCACAGGCGGTCTTCACGAAGGCGCTCTCGGTGGCGCTCGAGAAGCGGCAGGCCATCCTCCAGCTCGCGCTCGACCTGGAGCAGCCCGCGGTGAAGCGCCCGATGCAGTTGGGGCTGGATCCATCCCGGTTGAAGGAGAATCTGCTTCGCGACGCCGACGAGGCGCTGGCCCCGGTGAAGCGCATCGCCGATGCGTGCGTGGGGGCGTTCTTCGCATGTGATTCGGACAAGGAGCGCGAGAAGGAGCGCGTCCGGCGGCTCGATGCGCTCGGCGCGTGGCTGTCGAAGGCGGAGAACGGGGTGCCTCCTCCCATGCCTGAAACGGTGCGGAGGATGTCGTCTCCGGGCTGGACGTTCCACTGGCCGCTTGAGTTCCCGGAAGTGTTCCACGGAAAGCGTCCGGATCCGCTCGACAAAGAGCAGAGCAATAAAGTGGCGTGGGTGGATGGCTTCGTCGGCAACCCACCCTTCGCAGGAAAGAACGGCATCAGCGATGCGGGTGGAGAAGGCTACCTCCCGTGGCTCCAAATGACTCACGAAGGCGCGCATGGCAACGCCGACCTTGCCGCGCACTTCTTTCGCCGCGCCTTCCATCTGCTCGGCGCGCACGGAACCATTGGCTTCATTGCCACCAATACCATTGCACAGGGAGACACGCGGGCCACTGGACTCAAATTCCTGGTAGACCATGGCGCCCAGATCTACGAGGCCGTGCGGTCGATAAAATGGCCCGTGCCCGGAGCCAACGTCGAGGTGTCCGTGGTGCATGTCGCGAAGGGACATGTCTCCTATTTTCCTCTGGAGCCACGGCTTGATAGCCACCGCGTGGAGCACCTGAACTCGCGACTGCGTGGCAAGCCGGAGCAACCTGATCCGGTGGCGCTCGCTGCCAACGAGAGCAAGAGCTTTCAGGGCAGCATCGTCCTCGGCATGGGCTTCGTGCTCAGCCCACAGCAGCGAGCGGAACTGCTCGCGAATAACCCGAAGAATGCCGAACGCATCTTCCGATATATCGGCGGAGAGGAAATCAACTCCGACCCCGACCCACGACTCGAAAGGTATGTCATCAGCTTCGGGCAGATGGAATTGGCGGAAGCCGAGCAGTGGCCGGACCTGCTTTGCCTTGTGCGAGAGTTGGTGAAGCCTGAGCGGGACAAGAACAAGCGGGAGGGCTATCGAAAGTGGTGGTGGCACTTCGGAGAAAAGCGCGTGGAACTCTACGAAGCCCTCCGCCCCCTCGACCGCTGCCTCGCAACCAGCATCGTCTCGAAGCACCTCATGTTCAGTTGGCTGGCAAGCGCCAACGTCTTCTCGCACAAGGCACAGGTGTTTCCGGTCACGCATGACCGTTACTTGACGCTACTCCAGTCGCGCGTCCACGAGGTCTGGGCACGGCTTCTCTCGTCAACAATGCGAGTTGACCTCAACTACTCCGCCTCCGACTGCTTCGAAACCTTCCCCTTCCCCGCAGAGCCGGCCTTCACCGCGCTCGACACCTTGGGAGCGCGACTCGACACCGAACGCCGCGCGTACATGACGGCGAACGGCGTGGGCCTGACAACGACCTACAACCGGCTGAAGGACGACACCGTGACGGATCCAGCGGTGCAGTCCCTGCGCACGCTGCACGAAGCGGTGGACCGCGCGGTGCTCGACGCCTATGGCTGGACCGACGTGCAGGTGCCCCCGTACTGCGGCGCCACCGCGGCCCAGCTTGAATCCTTCGAAGACGACGTCCTCGACCGCCTCTTCGACCTGAACGCCCAGCGCGCCCGCGAAGAAGCCCTCCTCGGTGCCGCCACCGCTAAAGCCAGGAAGCCGCGCGCGAAGAAGACCGCCTGACTTGCACGGGACGACGACCATGCCCCATCACCGGCCCACCCGCTGGAAGTCCGCGCGCCTGTTATGGGCCAGTGCCCTGCTCATGGCCTGTGCCAGCGGCCCCCACCACTCCGCACGCAAGGACTTGCGCCTCGACACGGAGACCGTCGCGAGCGTCCGTCATGCCGCGGCGCTGTCCGCCAGGATTACAGCCACCACCGCCAGCCGAACTGCGGCCTCCTCCTTCATCCGACACGTCCCAGTCCTGCTCACCCTGCTGAAGAGTGACAACGCGGTGGGGGAACTCGAGGAGCGCCTCGTGGAGTGCGCCCGGCTGGCCGAACACCAGGTCAACGCCCGCTTCTTCGGCGACCGCCCTCCGACACGCCAGGAGTGCGGCGAGGAGGTGGAGCAGGACGGCTGCGTCAAACCCATCACCCGCGCCATGCAGCTCGGCCTCCAGAAGCACGTGGTCGCCCTCCAGTGCGCCCGCGAGGTGCTGGAGCAACAATGGCCCGCCTCATTCAGCATCGAGCAGCGCTATCGCTTCTATCCGAATGCTCCTTTTCTTGAGACCGTCAGTCCCGAAGAAGAAGCACGCCTCATGGCCCAGGGCTGTACCCGTGAACTCTGGCGCACCCTCAAGCCAGACCTCGTCCTCCATGTGGACCACGACCCGCTGAAGGCAGTGCTCACCCTGGACTTCAAGTTCCCCTGCCCTGCCTCCAATGAGCCGCGATGGACTCCCTATGGAGAGCACAGTGCCTATGCCGGCAAGAAGCAGGGCGACCTCTACAAAGAGGCACTGGGAGGAAGGGCCATGATCATCTCGCCCAGGCTGGGAGTGACTCCGTGAGAGAAGACCTTCCCATCATCCGGCTGCGGTACAGAGACGGCAGCATCGCTGCCCGCGACGGTGTCGTCCTTTCCTTCTTCATTCACCGGGACCACCAAGAGGTAGCCCCGGCCGTGTGGCGCGCCCTGCAAGTCTATCTTCGTGCAGTCCCTGCCAATTCACTGAACTGGTATGACTCTGACGATGGCGACACGGCCCCACTCGACGACAAGGGTTGGGAGGTCATCCGCGAGCGGTTGCTTGAACGCACCTGGGGGACCGCCTGGACCGCTGAGTTGTCGGGGAATGACAGCCAGACCGATGGCTACCATTTCGAGTACTACGGCCGGAAGCTCGACGCGCCCACCGGGTTCCTCAAGAAGGACCCCACCACCGGGGTGTCCTTTACCTTCCCCACGGAGTACCTCCTGGAGCACGGCCCGGACGCGCTACGCGCCCTCGCCTTCAAGCTCGCGGGGGAGCTGCCCTTCAGCTTCGGCTATGCCAGCCTGGCCGTCGTCGCGGCACGCGCCAACTGGGTCGCGTCTCAGGGCAACGACCTTGACGTCCTGCTCGCCCGCTATCTGGGCGTGGACCTCTACTTCGTGGAGGAGATCAGCGACTCCATCGGCACCGGCGCCCGGGGGGCCTATTGGCTCACCTTCCTGGGCCAACCCCTGCTCGGGCAGCTCGGCGGCGTCGAGGGCTTGCGGCGCGCGCTGCCCTTCCCCGAAGTCGCCCTCCTGCCCCTGGACAGCCAGCGCCTGCTCATCTCCCTGGGCGAGCGGCCCGACCCCATCGACACCCAGCAGGGCCCCATCCCCCCGCAGTACCGCGCGCTGGCGAAGGTGCTGGAGCCCTTCCTCTACAAGGACCGCGACCACGGCGTCCCCCCGGAGGAGACCTTCATGCACCCATGGCTCCGCCGCCTCTGCCGGTGAGCACGCCCGCCCAGGTGACACCTTGAGAGGAATACGGCGTAGACTCGACTCGAAATGACGACGTCGAGCGGTGGCGCAGGGGCGGTGCGGTCGCACCTTATCGATGCATTGGAAGCGGAGCTCGTGGGGCCCTTCCGCAAACCTCCGGGAGCCGCGGTGTCGGACGCGCCCGAGGTGCTCCGCGTCTCTCCGTCGCGCTGGTACCTCACGGGCTTCCTCGTCCCGCTGGACCAGGGGGAAATCGAGGACGAGCCCGACGAAGAGGACGACGAGCTGGGGGCGGGCGACGACGTGGACGACGAAGAGGCGTCCAAGGCGGAC
Organism: Corallococcus sp. CA049B; assembly: GCF_003611685.1. Classification (NCBI taxonomy): domain Bacteria; kingdom Pseudomonadati; phylum Myxococcota; class Myxococcia; order Myxococcales; family Myxococcaceae; genus Corallococcus; species Corallococcus sp. CA049B. The sequence continues at coordinate 11,094 of NZ_RAWC01000089.1, forward strand.
CCGACCGTCAAGAAGGTGCGCCACCTGCCAGCCTCCATGGGGCTGACGGTCTTCACCCCGCCCGCGACCCGGCAGCTCACGGCGCACGTCTGCTGGGCGGACTACCTGCAGGTCGAGGTGGGGGACCGCAAGCACTGGAGCCGCAAGTTCTTCCAACGCACCCTCCCCGTGCCCATGGACGACGCGGCGCTTCGCCTGGGGGTGGAGGTCCCGGACAGCCAGGGCCTGCGACTGGAAGGCCGCGTGGAGAAGACCCCGGATGGGAACCTCGCCGCCGCCGTCTTCCTCGTGAACGCGCGCCCGGCAGCCCCCACCAGCAACGCGCGCGACACGGCCTATGCCTTCCAGACGCACCTCGCGCTGGAGTGCGCCGAGGGCTTCGTCGGCCGCCAGGATTCAAGCGACGAAAAGAGCCCGGATCGCGATGACCGCGTGAATGACCTCCAGTTCCGCGACCAGCGGGAGTGGGCGGTGGGCCACGGCGTGTCCGTGCGCGTGGACGCGGCGGCCCTGCCCGTGCGACGCGTGGAGACGGACTGGCTCCCTCGCGTCGAGGTCCTTCCGGTGGAGGCGCGCAAGCTGGAAGGCGTCACCGTGGAGATGGAGCAACTCGCCACGCTCGCGATCCCCGCGGAGGCGGAGACGGCGCTGCTCCCCCTGGTAGAGGCCTACCGGACATGGATCGGAGAACAGGCCTCCATCGACGTGGGCAGCATCGACCGGCAGGAGACGCGGGATGACCTCGTGCGCCGCGCGCACCTCGCGGCCACCCGCATCGAGGAAGGCATCCGGTTGCTGGTGCGCGAGCCGCTCGCCTTCGACGCCTTCCGCTGGATGAACAGCGTGATGGCGCAGGCCGAGCGCAAGGCACGACCGGATCGCGCTCCCGGGTGGCGCCTCTTCCAGTTGGCCTTCATCCTGTTGAACCTCCCGTCCGTGGAGGACGAGGCGCACGCCGACCGCGAGCAGGTGGAGCTCATCTTCTTCCCCACCGGCGGAGGAAAGACGCAGGCCTACCTGGGCCTCATCGCCTTCACGCTGCTGCTGCGCCGCCTGCGCGGGCAGTCGCGTGACGACAAGGGCCTGGGGGTGGCGGTGCTGCTGCGCTACACGCTGCGGCTGCTCACGCTCGACCAGCTCGGCCGCGCCGCGACGCTCATCTGCGCGCTGGACGTGCTGCGCCAGCAGGAGCCGAAGCGACTGGGGGACGTCCGCTTCTCCATTGGCCTGTGGGTCGGCCGCTCCGCCACGGCCAACACGCTGGAGCAGGTCGCGACCCAGCTCTCCGAGTACAAGAACGACAACAGTGTCCGGGCCCAGTCGCCCTTCCCGCTCGCGACATGTCCCTGGTGTGGCGCCGACTTCGAACGGGACTGCTTCATCCTGCGGCCGTCTAGAACGAAGCCCGACGAGGTGCTGGTCGGCTGCGCGAACATCGAGTGCGCCTTCAACCTGGGCCGCAACCCGGAAGGGCTGCCGGTGCTCTTCGTGGACGAGCAGATCTACCGGGAGCTGCCGTGCTTCCTCGTCGCGACCGTGGACAAGTTCGCGCTGCTGCCCTGGCGGGGTGAGACGGGCCTCCTCTTCGGCCGGGCCCTGGGCCGCACCGGCAAGCGCTTCGTGGGGCCCTGCGATGCCGCGCCCGCGCTGAAAGCGGCCCTCGTGAAGCTGCCAGGGGGGCTGCGGCCTCCGGAGCTCATCGTGCAGGACGAGCTGCACCTCATCTCCGGCCCCCTGGGCTCCATGGTGGGGCTCTACGAGGGGGCGGTGCTGACGCTGGCGCCCCGGGCCAAGCTGGTGGCCTCCACCGCGACGGTGCGCCGCTCCGAGCAGCAGGTGGGCCGCCTCTACGGGCGGACCGTTGCGCTCTTCCCGCCGCCCGGCGTGAATGCCTCGGAGACGTTCTTCGCCTCCGTGGGAAAGAAGGGCGCGCGCCAGTACCTGGGGGTCGCCGCGCCGGGCCGGGCCATGAAGGCCACCCTCCTGCGCGTCTACGTCAGCGTGCTCGCCGCCGCCGCGCGCAGCGAACAGCTTCAAGGCAAGGCGGATGCCGACCCGTACCTGACGCTCGTGGGCTACTTCAACAGCCTGCGGGAGCTGGGCGGCATGCGCCGGCTCGTCGAGGACGAAGTGCGGCGGCAGGTGATGAACCGGGTCCAGCGCCGGCCAGAGGACTTCGGCAAGGAGGCCCCCCACCCCTGGTACGAGGGGCGGACCCTCCGCGGTGAGCCCATCGAGCTGACCAGCCGGGAGAAGACCGCGGACATCAAGGCCGCGAAGAACCGGCTGGACCTCACGCACGACCAGCCCCAAGGCATCGACGTCGTGCTCGCCAGCAACATGATCTCCGTGGGCGTGGACATTGACCGGCTGGGGCTCATGGTCGTGGCCGGACAGCCCAAGACGACCAGCGAGTACATCCAGGCGTCCAGCCGCGTGGGGCGCAACGCGGACAAGCCGGGTCTCGTGGTGACGTGCCTCAACGCCGCCCGGCCGCGCGACCGCAGCCACTACGAACGCTTCGCGAAGTACCACGAGTCGTTCTACCGCGCCGTCGAGGCCACCTCGGTGACGCCCTTCTCCGCCCCGGCGCTCGACCGCGGGCTGGCGGGCGTGGTGGTGGCGCTGGGCCGTCTGCTGAACACCGCCATGACCGCCCCCCTTGAATGGAAGTCACTCCAGGCGCACCGGAGCGAACTGGAGGCGAAGCTGGAGGAGCTCGCGAAGCGCGCCGGACGGAACCTGCCCAAGGAGGAGTCCGAGCGCGCCAGCGGCATCGTGATGCAGCGCGCACGCAGCCTGCTGGATTCGTGGCACACCCTCATCGAGCAGGCGAAGAGGGACGCCGCCCAGCGCGCGTATTCACGCCTGGATCCGGAAGGGAAGGGCTACCGGGCGCTGCTGCGCACCGCCCTGGACAGCGCTGATGACGCTCCCACGCAGGATGAGCTCAAGTTCGAGGCGCCCCTGTCCATGCGCGACGTGGAACCCGCCGTGCACTTGTGGATTCAGAGGCAGCCGCTCGGCGGCTACCGAGCCCCGAAGGCAGCGAAGGAGGAGGTGGCGGATGGCGAACCCTAGGAAGTGGTCGAAGGCCCGGTCGACGAAGCCCCCGGACGGCCGCATCCGCCAAAGCCAGGTGGTGTCCACCTTCGGTCCGGGCAGCATGTTGGACCTGGTGGATGACGCCGTGTTGGTGGGCGGGCTGGACTTCTGGCGGCTCAAGGGAAGTGGGGAGGTCGTCAACGAGCCACGGCTCCTGGAGATCGTGGAGCCGCTCTTCCTTCAAAACAAGTGGCCGCTCAGCAAGGAGGCGCCCTTCCGCAAGCCGCCCGCGGCTGATGAGCGGGAGGCGTCGGAGGGCTGCGGCATCCAGGTGTATGAGTTCCCGCGCTGGTTCGTCTGCCAGAATCCCCGGTGCCGGGCCATGGTCAAGGCGAACAGCCTGGAGCGGGTGAACCAGACGTACCGTCACCGGTGCCCGGGCGTGGAGTCGAAGCCGGAGCGCTGCGTACCCGTGCGCTTCGTCGCGGCCTGCCGGCGCGGCCACCTCGCGGACATCGACTGGCCCTGGTGGATGCATGAGCATGCACCCTGCGACGCACCGCAACTGAAGCTGGAGGAAGGCGTCTCCGGAGACTTCAACGACATCCACGTGTCCTGCACGACGTGCGGCAAGCGGCGGCGCCTGGTGGACATGACCGTGAAGGACCAGCAGCACCGCTGCGGGGGCGAGCGACCCTGGCTGGGCCTCGAGGCGAAGGAGCGCTGCGAGGAGAAACAGCGGCTGCTGATCCGCACCGCCAGCAATGGCTACTTCGCGCAGACCACGAGCGCCATCACCATCCCCGAACCGGAGTCGCTCCGGCGCAAGGTCAAGTCCGTCTGGAATGTGCTGCAGGTGGCCACCCCGGAAGCACTGCCCGTCTTCCGCGACATCCCCGCCGTGAAGGAGGCCCTCGGCAACGCCACCAACGAAGAGGTCCTCAAGGCCATCACGGAGGAGCGCGAGAGCAAGCCCGAGGTGGTCCCGGAGATCCGGACCGCGGAGTGGTTGCAGTTCCTCTCGCAGCCCGAGGAGAAGCCCGGCGAGATGCCGAAGGACCGCTCCGAACTCTTCTGGGCCCGGCGCATCGCACGGCCCAAGGGGCTGCCGTCCCAGGTCGAGCGCGTGGTGCTGGCAAGGCGGCTCCGCGAGGTGCAGGCGCAGGTCGGCTTCACCCGCCTGGAGCCGCTGACCAAGGACCTCCAGGGCCGCTACGACCTGGAGGTGGAACTCGCGCCCCTGTCGTTGCACCGGGACTGGGTACCTGTCACGGAGATGCAGGGAGAGGGCGTGCTGTTGGTGCTCAGCGAAGAGCAGGTGCACGAATGGGAACGCTCCGAACCCGTGCTGCGGCGCACCCAGGTGCTGTTCAAGGCATGGGAGCGTTGGCAGAAGCATTCAAAGTCGAAGCTCCCCTTCCCGGGCGTCCGGCTCTACCTGCTCCACTCATTGGCGCACCTGCTGATGACAGAGGTGGCACTGGAGTGTGGCTATCCCGCCAGCTCCATCCGCGAACGGCTGTATTGCGCGCCGCATGACGCGGCCGTTCCCATGGCGGGCATCCTGTTGATGACGGGCACCACGGGTACGGAGGGCACCCTGGGCGGGCTGGTGGAGGAAGGCCGCCGGCTGGGGCGGCACGTCTCACGGGCATGGGATGCCGCCCGCCTGTGCTCCAATGACCCGGTCTGCGCGCACCACGACCCGGTCGGCCGCGACGACCGCAACCTGGAGGGTGCCGCCTGCCATAGCTGTCTCTTCGTTCCCGAGTGCTCCTGCGAGCGCTTCAACCAGTACCTCGACCGCGTCCTCGTCGTGCCCACGCTAGGTCACGAGGACGTCGCCTTCTTGAAAACGCCGTGAACCTGAGCCGCTTCTCGACTTCAGACCTGGAGCGGCTCCAAGCGGCGCTCGCGGGCCACCGGCTCTCGTTTCCCCTGTCGCGACTGGGAATCCAGGGCGAGGGGTTGGAGCTGCTCGCGGACGAAGCGCTGGCGTTGAATGCGCTCGGGCGCGACGCGGCCCTCGCCGTGCTGGACGCGGTCCTCGCCGAGCGGCGCAATGGCACTCGGCGACCTGAGCTGGTCTGGACGGGCCCTGAGTCCCGCTGGAGCGGAGCCCGGGACACCGCCGTGGTGCTGGCCGACCTGTTCCGCGGGGCCACGACCACCGTCCTGCTGGCGGGGTTCGCGTTCGACCACGCGGCGGACGTGCTGAGACCTCTTCACGAAGCCATGCAGCGGGGTGTGAGCTGCCGACTCTTCGCCGACGCCCCTGTCGCCACCGGGTTCCTGCGGGAGCACTGGCCGTTTGGCCCGCCCTTCCCGGAGCGCTACGGCTTCGCGCCCGCGAAGGGCGTCTTCGCCAGCCTGCATGCGAAGTGCGTCGTGGTGGACGGGCGCCGGGTCTTCGTCACGTCCGCGAACTTCACCGACCGCGGTCAGACGCGAAACGTCGAAGTGGGCGTGCTGCTCGACGATGCCCAGCTGGCCGCGGTGCTGGAAGCCCAATTCTTCACGGGTGGATGGTTCACCCGGGTTTCATGAAGGGCGCCTCTTCAGGGCCGGGCTGCTGCACAGGTGCTTCGTGCGACGTGTTCGCGTGCTGCAAGTGTGGAGGCAGACGCCGGGTGCTCGCGGAGGTGACGGCTCGCGGGGGAGTGCGTGCCATCCTGGAGCACCTGGGACCGCCCACGCAGCCTGGGAGGCTGGCCCCGGCACGGGGGCCATCCCAGGTCGTCCCCTCTCCTTCTGACGCGCCTACCAGGTGATGGGCAGCTCGTGCACGCCGAGCAGGTTCTCATCCTTCTTGAAGCGGATCTCCTCCGGCGGCACGGCCAGCCGCAGCGTGGGGATGCGCTGGAAGAGCGTCTTGAAGACCACCTCGAACTCGATGAGCGACAGCGCTCGCCCCGTGCACAGGTGGATGCCATGGCCGAAGGCGAAGTTCCGGTGCGTCTCGCGCTGGAGGTCCAGCCGGTCCGGCTCCTCGAAGACCGTCTCGTCGCGGTTGGCTGAATCTGGCTGGGCGAGGATGCCTTCACCGGCGCGGATGAGCTGGCCGCCAATGGTGACGTCCACCGTGGCGACGCGTTGCCGGCCCAGGTGCGAGACATTGACGAAGCGCAGGAGCTCCTGGACGGCTGCGGTGATGGCCGCGGGGTCCTCCATCGCGCGGAACTTCGCCAGCTGCCCTGGGTCGAGCAGCAGCGCCAGCGTGCCCAGTCCGAACATGTACGCGGGCGGCCCGTGGCCCGCGTAGAACAGCGCATGGAACATGGCGGCGGCATCCGGGGCGCTCAGCTTGCCCGTCGCCACCTGCTCGGACACGACGCGACCGATGAGCGTGTCCGTGGGCTCACGCAGGTTCGCCTCCACCAGCGCCAGGAAGACGTCATCCAGTCCGGCCAGGGCCGCCATCGCCTCCTCGCGCGACGAGGCCCGGGAGCCGATGGTCCGGCTGAGGACGTGCAGGCGCTCCGCGCCGTCATGGGGCACCCCGAGCAGGTCGCAGATGACGCGTATGGCGACGGGCAGCGCGAACGCGGCCATCAGGTCCACCGGATGAGGGCCCGCCAGAATCGTGTCGAGCGCCTCATCCACGGTGCGCTGGATTCGCGGTCGCAGGGCCTCCATCCGCCGGGGCAGGAACTCCTGCACGAGCATGGCCCGCTGCACCCGGTACTCCGCGTCCGGGCGAAAGAAGAAAGGCAGGGTCCGCTCCTGCCGGGCCGCCGAGGAGGCGGAGATGTGCGGGAACCCTGGCAGCGTGGAGTCCAGGACCATCCGGGTATCGCTCAGGACCGCGAGCACGTCCTGATGGCGACTGACCAACCATGCCGTGTTGCCGTTGAACAGCCGGACCGGACACACCGGGGCCTCCTGCCTCAACCGCTTGTAGTCAGCGGGAGGCTCCAGCGGATGCTGCCAGTCCTTGGGAAATGGATAGGAATTGCTCATCGGGAAGCTCCTGTTCGTGTCAGCAGGGCGGCGGCGCCCGCCGCGGTGGGATGCTGATACAGCTCACGCACTCCGAGGTCCCGGTCCAGCTCCGCCCGGACCCGGGCCGCGATTTCAATCAGCTGAAGGGAATGACCGCCGAGCCTGAAGAAGTCGTCATACGGGTCGACCGAAGCGACCTTCAGTACGTCCGCGAAGATGCGGGCGAGGTGCGCCTCCGTCGCGGTCGGGGGCGGACGCAGGCTCGCCAGGCGGGCTTCGGGGCTCACGGTCCGAAGAATCTCCTCGTAGGCCGCCAGCAGCCCTTCGATGAACGCGATGTCGAAGAGACTCTCATCGAATTCAGCCCACACCGTGAGATGGCCGTCGGAGCGCTCCTCGACCCGGAGGGTGAGCTCGAACTTCGCGGAGGGGAGGTCCAGCGGCAGCTCCGTCACCTCGCAGCCGTGCAGGGCCAGCGCTCCCGCCGTGTGGGGCGGATGGTAGGCGAAGTTCACCTGGACCACCGGAGACCGCGTGGGATCCCTGGGAGGCGACAGGTCCTCCACGAGCTGCTCGAAGGGCAGGTCCTTGTGTGCGTACGCGTCCGCCGTGGAAGCGGCCACCCTCGTGAGCAGCTGGCGGAAGTCGGGGTCGCCGCGCAGGTCCACCTCCAGCACGACGGTGTTGACGAAGAACCCGAGCACGCGCTCGACCTCGGGCAGGTCCCGGTTGGCCACGGCCAGCCCCAGCAACACCCGCTCACGTCCCGCACGCTGACCGAGCACGAGGCCGCACGCGGCGGCCAGCACCGTGAACACCGTCTGGCGTTCAGCGCTCGCGAGAGCGTGCACGGACCGGGCAATGGCGGTGGGAAGCACGCGATGCGCACGGCGTCCCTGGCCCAGCGCTGGACGCGGGGCCACCAGGTCCAGGAAGAGGGGGACGCCGGACAGCCGCTCGCGCCACCAGCGCGACAGGGACTCGCGCCGTGAAGCGGTGAGCTGTTCGCGCTGCCACGCGGACCAGTCCACGTACTGCACGGGCAGCTCGGACAGGCCCGTGGGTTCGCCCAGGACCGCCGCGCGGTAGGCGAGAGCCAGGTCCTCGGAGAAGACCTGAAGCGACCCGCCGTCCGCCGCGAGCAGGTGCAGCGCGAAGACAAGGAAGTGCGTCCGGGGCTCCAGCCGGAGCACGGTGAGCCGCAGCAGCGGTCCGTGCTCCAGGTCGAACGGACGGGCCGCCTCTGCTTGCACGTGGCGCAGGGCTTCGGCTTCGGTCGCCACGTCCACGACGTGGAGAGGTGCCTCTCCATGCGGCGAGAGGTGCTGCTGCGCTCCCAGCGGGAAGACGGTCCGCAGCGGTTCGTGCCGGGCCACCAGCACGTCCAAGGACTCCCGCAGGGCTCTCAGGTCCAGCGGCCCCACCACACGGTGGCAGCGGACCGTGGCGTGGGCAGCGCCGGTGGGATCCATCCGGTGCAGGAAGCACAGCCGCTGCTGGGCGAAGGACATCGGGAACACGGTCGTCATGCGCGCGGCAATCGCTTGATCGTGGTGGAGACGGCCGGCGCCACGGTGAGCGCGTCGGCCAGCTGCGCGACGGTGGGCCCCATGAGGATGGTCGCGAGCCCGACCTCTCGCCCCATCATCCGGCCCAGCCGCGAGGCCAGCCGCATCGCCTGCAAGGAATGCATGCCCAGCGCGAGCAGGCTCTCGTGGACATCCACCCGGGTGATGCCCAGCAGCTCCGCGACCACCGCCGCGATGCGGGCCTCGGTTTCGGTCCTGGGCGCCGTGAAGGGCGCTTCCGGACTCCGTGGGGTCGTGGTGGGCAGCCGGGAGCGGTCCACCTTTCCGTGCGGGGTCAACGGCCACGCCTCAAGGACGACGACCTCCGAGGGCACCAGGTGTCCCGGCAGCCTGCGCGCCAGGTCCTCGCGCACGGCCTGCGCGGCCACCGCGACTCCCGGCTCGGCCACCACATAGCCCACGAGGCGGGGCTCCTCGGCGCGTGAGTCGATGACCGCGAGCGTGTCCGCCACGCCGGGATGTCCGGCCAGGGCGGCGCGCACCTCCGCCAGCTCCACCCGGAAGCCCCGGACCTTCACCTGCTCATCGCGGCGTCCCAGGAACTCGATGATGCCCCCCGGAAGCCACCGGCCCAGGTCTCCGCTGCGGTAGAGCCGCCCACCAGGATGCGCCGCGAACGGATCCGGCACGAACCGCTCCGCGGTGAGCTCCGGCCTGCCCCGGTACCCCCGCGCCACACCGTCCCCTCCGATGCAGATCTCCCCCACGGCGCCCGGCGGCGCCACCTGCCCGGACGCGTCGAGCACGACGACGTGGGCATTGAACAGCGCCCGGCCGATGGGCACGTTCGTGGCCTCTGCATCATGCCCTTCGTCGAGCTTGTAGGCGCTGGCCATCACGGTGGCCTCCGTGGGGCCGTAGGCGTTCGTCAGCTTCGTGAAGCCTGCTCGCTGAAGCGTGCGGAACGCCTCCGGGGGAAAGGGCTCCCCGCCCACGATCACCCGGTCCAGGGCGGCGAAGGACTCCGGGGCCTCCGCCGCCAGCCGGGGCACCACCACGGGGGGAATCACCGCATGCGTGATGCGCTCCTCCACGAGGCACCGGGCCAGCGCCGGCACATCCCAGACCGGCGGCAGGAAGTGGACCGCGGCGCCGTTCAACAGCGCCCCCCAGACCTCCAGCACCGACACATCGAAGGAGACCGACGCCATCGCCAGCATCGTCTTGCCCGGTCCCAGGTCCTCGGCCAGGGCCGTCTTGTGCATGAGCGACACGACCGAGCGGTGTTCGATTTGAACGCCCTTGGGCTTGCCCGTCGAGCCGGAGGTGTAGAGGACGTAGGCCAGGTCCGACGGACTTCCCGTGGGCAACGGCGGACCGGACTTCGGGGGAAGGTCATCCAGCACGACGGTGGGCAGGCCGGTGAGCCGGTCCGTCAGCGCCGCCGTGGTGACCAGGGCGTGGGCCCCGGCGTCCTGGACGATCGACTCCAGGTAGGCCGGTGGCGCCTTCGGATCCAGGGAGAGGAAGGCCGCACCCGCCATGAGGCTTCCCAGCTGGGCCACGACCAGCTCCGCCGAGCGGTGGAGGCACACCGCCACCAGCGCCCCCCGGTCAACGCCCAGGCCGCGCAGATGGTGCGCCAGGGTCTCCGCCCGCCGCATCAATGCTCCGTACGTCAGCACGGAGGCCCCCGCCTTCACCGCCGGAGCGTCGGGCGCGAGCCGGGTCCAGTGGGCCAGCAGCTCATGCACCTGATACGTGGGAGCCTCCATCCTGGCGCCCACGCTGACGAGCGCGCGCTGCTGCGCTTCGTTCATCAAGGCCAGCTGGGACACGCGGGTGTCCGGCGCTGCGGTGATGGAGCACAGCAACTGCTGGTACGCGGACAGCATGCCGGTGACGAAGAAGTCCCCGAAGAGGTCGGAGTCGAACTCCCACGAGAGCAGGATGCCGCTCAGGGAGGCGCGGGGACTGGAGCGCACGGCGCTGTCGGAGCGGGGAATGGTCACCAGGTCCCCGGCGAACCGGCTGATGTGTCCCGGTTCGGCGTAGAGGGGCACCGCGACGACGGACAGCTCGAACTTGGCGGAGCCATTGCTCAGGCCCTCGACGATGGTGACGTCGAGCGGGGACGCTTCCAGCGAGCCCACCGACGAGTCATGGAAGTTGAACATCGTCTGGATCAACGGATTGAGCCCACCCTGGAGCCGCGCGGGTGACTCCGCGAAGATGTGCTCGTACGGCAGCTCCTGGTGGTCGAAGACCTCCAGCGTGTTGCGCCGCACCCGCGCCAGGAACTCCGTGAAGGTGGGGTCCTCGTGCAGCTGGCCGCGCAGCACCACCGTGTTGACGAGCATGCCCAGGAGGCTCTCCGTGTCCTGCCAGCGCCGGTTCGCGACCGCGGTTCCGACGAGGAGGTCCCGCGAGCCGGTGTAGCGGTGCAAAAGGACGAAGAACGCCGCGAGCAGCGTGGTGAAGAGGGACGTGTGGTTGCGGTCCGCCAGGTCCTGCAACCGGCGCGCGAGCTCCGCGTCCAGCTCCATCCGGGGCGCCACCCCACGGAAGCGCCGGGTCCCGGACAACGCGCGGCGCGGGAGCTGGAGCTGCGTCTGCGCGCCCTCCAGCGCCTTGCGCCAGAAGCGGCGCTGCGCGTTCGCGGCCTCCGTGCCCACCCACTCCCGCTGCCAGCGCGCGTAGTCGTAGTACTGCACGGCCAGCGGAGGGCGGCGCACCTCTCCGTAGCGCACGTGGTCGGCGTAGCCGTTGAGCAGCTCGCGGACGAAGACGTTGAACGACCAGCCGTCATGCACGACGTGGTGCTCGACGTGCACGAGGAGGTGCTCCTCTTCGCCCACCTTCAGCAGCCGCCAGCGGAACGGCCGCCCCTCCGCCAGCGCGAAGTGCGCCTGGACCGCCTCGCGGACCGCCTCGCCCACCCGGGCCTCCAGCACGTCCTCGCCCACGCCGCTGAAGTCCTGGAGCGGCACCTCCACCGCCCAGGGCGGCTCCAGCTCGCAGCGCAGCTCCCCATCCACCTCGGGGAAGCGGGTGCGCATCACGTCGTGGCGACGGACGATGTCCGTGAGGCTCGCGTGCAGCGCGGCGAGGTCCAGGGCCCCCGCCAGCCGGAAGACGGCTTGCGTGTGGTAGGCCCGCGCGTCCGGGTTGAGCTTGTGCATCAACCACACGCGCTCCTGGCCAAACGACGGAGCGATGGCGGCACCCGGCTCGCCTCCGCGAGGGCCCAGGTCCACCCCGCCCTGCCCTTGCTTCAAACCGGCCGCGAGCTGGGCGACCGTGGGCGACTGGAGCACCGCGCTCAACTCCAGCTGCGCGCCCAGGACGCGCCGCACCCGGGCGACGAGCTGGGTCGCGAACAGCGAGTGCCCGCCCAGCTCGAACAGGTCGTCATGCCGCCCCACCCGCTCCATCCCGAGCAGCGCCGCCGCGATGGCCGCCAGGGCCTCCTCGGCGGGGGACTCCGGCGGCTGGTAGCCGGTCCGCTCCATCCGCCGGGGACGGGGCAGCCGGGCCCGGTCCACCTTGCCGCTCGTGTTCAACGGCCACGCGTCCACCACCACCATCACGTCCGGCACCAGATAGCCGGGCAGCCGGCGGCGCAGCTCCGCGCGCACCGCGTCGCCGGACAGCACCGCGCCGGCGACCGGCATCACGTAGCCCAGCAGACGCTCCCCCGTGCCGTCGACGAGCGCCACCGCGTCCCGCACGTCCGGCAGCGCGGCCAGGGCCGCCTCCACCTGGCCCAGCTCGATTCGCGCGCCGCGAACCTTCACCTGGTCATCGCGGCGGCCCAGGAACTCCAGCGTGCCGTCCGGCAGCCACCGGCCCAGGTCGCCGCTGCGGTACAGCCGTCCTCCCGGCAGCGGGCCGAACGCATCCGGAATGAACCGCTCGGCGGTGAGGTCCGGCAGGCCCAGGTAACCGCGTCCGACCCCGGCGCCTCCGAAGCACAGCTCCCCCGGGACTCCGTCGGGGACGGGGTGCAGGTGCTCATCGAGCAGCACCACGTGGTAGTTCGAGATGGGGCGGCCAATGGGCACGCGCTCGCCTTCCACGGAGCGCACGGCCTGGAGCGTGCTGGCCACCGTCACCTCCGTGGGGCCATAGCCGTTGATGAAGCGGTGCTGCGCGCCCCACTGCCGGACGGTCTCCGGCAAGCACACGTCTCCCACGCTCATCAGCATCTGGAGGTCGGGGAAGCCGCCCGGCCGCAGCGTGCGCAGGACCGTCGCGGGCAGCACCGCGTGGGTGATGCGCCGGCGCACCAGCACCTGGGCCAGCGGCTCGCCGGAGAGCTGCGCCGCATCCAGGGTCTCCAGCCTCCCGCCGTTGGGCAGCGCCAGCAGGACGTCGAACAGGGACGCGTCGAACGACGGGTGGAAGTACTGGAGCGCGCGCGTGTCCGGCCCCAACGCGCCCAGGAGGTCCCGCTGGGCGTGCAGGAGGTTGGCGACCCCGCGATGCTCGCTCATCACCAGCTTGGGCTCACCCGTCGAACCGGACGTGCAGATGATGTACGCGAGGTCCTCCGGAACGAGCACCGCGTCGTCCTCCCGCGACGCGACGGAGCCCGCCTCGGCCCCCGCATCCAGGAAGGGGACCCCTGGCGCCGCGCTGTCCGGCGAGGAGCCGACCACGAGCGCCGCACCGACCCTGCGAACGATGTCCTCTCGCCAGGCCCGCGGATGCGCTGGCGACAGCGGAAGGTAGGCCGCGCCCACCCTCCAGACCGCGAGCGCGAGCTCAACGAAGGCGGGGCCCCGCTCCAACACGAGCGTGACCACGTCACCCCGCCCGATGCCCCGGGCCCGCAGGTTCGAGGCCAGGGCGCGGGTGCGCGCGTCCAGTCCCGCATAGGTTGTCTCAGTGGTCCCATCCGAGAGCGCCACGCGGTCCGCGTACAGCCGGCACTGCTCCGCGATGACGTCCACCACCGAGCGCCATGGACCGTGGTCGACCCGGGAGTCCGGGACGCGCGCGGCCACCTCCCCGCCCTCCAGCGCCACCGCTGTGTTCCGGCCTGCCAGCGCCCAGGGGCTCTTGCGCCGCAGGCTCGCGAGCAGGCGTTCGTATTCGGTTCCGGTGACCCGGGAGGAAGGGGGCGTGGAGGTCATGCGAGGGCTCCTGAGGCAATGACTCTCACCTCGGCTCTCCGCGCGGAGGCTCGCCGCCCGGCAGCCCGGTGTCCCGGACCTCTAACACGCGAAAAAACGCCCCGCTGCCCTCAGTCGGAAACATCCCGGGTGACAATCCAGGGTGACTCCATGAATCGACGCCGGGTGGAATGGGGGGCCCTGTTCGAGGGCGGGTCCGATGCTTCAGAGCACGTCGTTCTCCACCAGCGTGGCGAAGATGCCCAGGCCCAGGAAGGCTACGCCCCGGAATGGGCGGGGTTCACGACTGTCATCCGCTTGCGCACCAGGGCTCGCACACCGGACACGAGGAAGAACAGGCTGAAGCCGCCGGTGATGATGAGCACGGCTGGATTGATTTTCATTGGGCGGCAGCGTCCTCGGCCCCGAAGGCGCGTGGGACTCGCGCTTCCGGGGCCGGGGCTCACTCATTCAGACGGGCCGCGAAGGGCGGCTCAGTACCAATCCCAGTAGTCGATGAAGATGATGATCGTGGTGCCGTTGGGGCAGTGGTAGATGATGATCAGCGAGTGGTGATAGCGGGTGAGCTGGTCAGGCCGCCCACCCATGAAGTTCGTCTGCCGGAACTGCGCGTCCACCGTGGTGCGCGCGAAGGGCAGCGGATTCGGGACCTCCGTGGAGACGGTCTGCATCGTGGCGGGCAGACGGGCCACGGCCTTGCCAGCTGCGTCGATGACGTCCACCTCGCCGCGGTACTCGCCCACCTGGATGTCCTCGGCGGCCGCGCGTGCGCGCAGCTTGTAGTAGCCGGCGGGGATGCCCGCCTGCGGCGCGTCCAGGTAGGTGAAGCCGAAGTCCACGCCTCCGGGCAGCGCGGTGGCGGGGACCTGCTCGAAGCCGGCGATGCTGCTGCCAGTAAACGTCAGGCCGTCCTTCGACACGGTGACGGTCTCTTCCGGGTTGACGTTCACGCCGGCCTTCTTGGCCGCTTCATGCAACTGCGCCCGGGGGTCCGTGCACTCCAGCGTGGGAGCCTTCGGGGCGTCGAGGCGCGGCATGTACGCCGCCAACCGCTCACCGGCGATGGCCGTGGTGGAGGTCAGGACCAGCGCCGCGACAAGGGAGAAAGCCTGGACGAACTTTCGAGTCATGAGGGCACCCACTGGGGAATGACGAGAAGGGAAAAGCGTTTCCATGAGCCACTGAAACGCCTCTCGTCATTCCGAGACCGGTGCACCGCGGATGCCAATCACAGCGCAGGGACCCTTCCCAGACGCCGCCGATCCCGCGGGCCGGCTGGCTGTGACAGGAATTGCCACACACAAAGCCGGATTCGTAGCGCATCCAGCCACATGCGGAAGACCCTGAACCCGAAGAGACAGCGGGTCCGCGGGACCCGATGCGCTCATGGCTGGCGAATCAGCTCATGGATGGGTTTCCCATCCGGCCCCACCCCATCCAGCCGCACGAAGTCGACAGAGAAGGGCCAGGATGTCTTTACAAAGACGTGCTCCAGCCGGGAGACGCTGTTGCCCAGCTTCGTCCACGCCTGGACCTGGCATTTGCCGTCGACCCGCGCGGTGGTGATGTCGACGGGGCGCGAGGGAAAGGCCTTCAGGCGCACCCGGATTCGCCAGCCATCCGCCGTGGCTTCGACCGGCTGCGGGTCCTCCAGCCCATACACGGGTTGCTCGACCCCCAGCAGTTCCTCCACCTCCGAGGGCCCGCGCTCCAACATCCGCCAGTACACCTGCACGGGGCGCGTCCCCACCGGGCGGCAAGCCTCGTCCAGGCGCAGGGCGTAGTGGACCTGGTTCCGGTTCTCGCTCCGCGTCAGGAAGAAGGCGGACTGCGCTGGGAGGGGCTCTCCGGCCGCGGAGGCCAGGGTCGCGACACTCGTCAGCGCAACGGCGGTGAGGGTGCCAAGCCTGGGTTCAGGAAACATAGGGGTCCCCATGCATCGCGCAGTGACGGCGGTCGCCCGCGAGGCCATATCGGGATGTCGAATACCGCTGTCCCCCGGAACTGTCACCCGCCCGGCACACTTTTCACAGAATTCGGCCCGGTTGCGTGACGTTCAGCGCTCGGCTTCCATGCGCGCCTTCTCACGGACAATGACATCGCGCACGTGGTCGCGCAGGGCGTGCACGTCCCCGGCGAAGCCCTCCGGGTCGATGGGCTCCAGCACGCGCACCCGGGCGTGGACCGCCTGCTGGATGACCAGCCCGTGCTTGGGCATGGTCCGCGCGGTGCCAGTGAGGACCACGGGGATGATGGGGCAGCGCTGCTGGATGGACAGCGTGAAGGCGCCATCCTTGAAGGCCTTCACCTCCCCATCCTTGGAGCGGGTGCCTTCGGGAAACATCAGGATGGGGACGCCACGCGACAGCCAACGCTCACACCTGGCCATCATCTGGATGATGCTCGCCCGGTCTCCGCGGATGAGCGGCACATACCGGTTGAGCTGCATGTTCCAGCCGATGAGCGGCAGCTTGAAGTTCTCCGCCTTGGAGACCCACTTGAAAGGCCGGTAGAGGCCAAAGAGGACCAGGATGTCCCCCAGTGACTCGTGGTTGGCCACCAGCACCGCCGCGCCCCTCCAGGGCAGGCGTTCGCGGCCCTCCACCCGCAGGTGCCACATCGGGTTCACGTAGAAATACAGCTGTGCCCAGAAGCACGAGTACAGGTGAAGCACGCGCCCATTCGCGTCAAACGGGCGGGTGAGCGCCCACAGCAAGAGCGCTCCAAGGAACAGCATCGCGCTGGACAGCGCGAAGAAGATCCAGAACGCGATCGAGAGGAGGATTCGGATGGCTCCCACTCTGTCACGGATGGATGGATCCACCCAGCGTAGGTGGGCATGGATGACGCCCGGTGCACGAAGGCGGTCCAGCGGCGCTGGGCGAAGGCTGCATCGCCCAGCGCCTGTGAGCACGACTGCCGCACCGGGCTCACATTCCCGCCTATACGCTGTAGGAGTCAGCACGCTGCCAGAGGATGTCCCTGCCAGGCCGGCGGCGCCCGAGCTCCAAGGCGCCGCGCTGTCCGCGTGGGTGGAGGCGGAGCCCTCCACCCTGTTCCGAGCGAAGGGCCGTTGGGAGTCGGGCGTTGGCTCAGTTGCCGGCGTAGGCGGACATGTTGCTGCCCGGGTAGCCGCCGGTGCCGGACCAGGTCGCGGGCAGCGTCGTCAGGCCCGGCTGCACCTTGTAGGAGCCGGTGCCGCTGGTGTGGCGCCAATAGACGTCGCCGGTGGGACCGAGGACCGCCAGCCAGTACGTCGTGCCCGACGTCACCGCCTGTGACGTGATGGTGCAGACGTTCCACGCGCCGGGCGTGACGGGCGTGACGGTGCAGGTGCGCAGCTGCGCGCCGGGCGTCCCGTTCCCATTCGCATACAGGCCGACCTGGAGCGTGGTGGCCGTCGTCTGCGCATCCACGTAGAGGCTCAGCCGCGTGACGTTGCCGCTGGCGCTCGCCACGTAGTTGAACGCAGCCGCGACGCCAGCGTTCTCGAAGTCGGACGTCGTCAGCACGGTGCTGTTGCCGACGAGGGCGGTGGGCGCGGCGGGGGTCGTCGCGCTGGCGTTGGCCGTGAAGGCCGAGTTCCCCGCGGCGTTGGTCGCGCGAACCCGGTACCAGTAGCGGGTGCTCGCGGCCCGGCCCGTGTCACTGAACGTCGTCACGTTGGCGCCCGGCGTCCCGACCTGAGCGAAGGTGCCCGGGGCCCCGGAGACGTCCGGCGCCCGCTCCACCAGGAAGCCGCTCTCGTTGGTCGAGGCATCGGTCCACGCCAGGTAGATCTGCCCCGGCGACACCGCCGTCGCCGTCAGGCCCGTGGGCGTCGCGGGCACGGTGGTGGCGCTGCTCACGGTGATGGAGACCGTGGCGGAGTTCGTGCTGGCGGCGGGATTGCCCGTGTCCACGGCCACGGCGCGCACCGTATGGCTTCCCTGGGAGGGATTGGTCCAGGTGCAGCCGTAGGGGCTGGTGGTGCTGGTGCAGACGAGCGACGTGCCGTCCGCGTAGAAGTCCACCCGCGCGATGCTCCGGCTGAAGCCCGCGCTGGCGGTCGCGGCCAGCGGCACGGAGGCCGGCGCGGTGTACGTGGCATTGGCGGAGGGAGAGGTGAGGCTCACCGTGGGCGGGTTGGACAGCGAGAGGGGCACCGCGGCGGAGGTGGTGGCCTGGAGCGAGTCGTCGGTGGCCCTCGCCGTCACGCTGTGCGCGCCGTCCTGGAACGAGCTGACGCCGCAACTCACGGACGCCGAGGTGGGCGCGTTCACCGTGCAGAGCAGCGTGGTGCCGTTGTCGAAGAACTCCACCTTCGTGAGCGTGCGGCCCGGGCCCGCCGTGGCGGTGGCCTGGAGGTTCAGGTTGGCGGGCGCGGTGAAGTTGGCGTTCGCGGCCGGCTGGGTGATGGACACCGTCGGCGCGGTGGAGCTACCCGCGGAGAGGCCATACATCGAAGCGTTGGACGCGCCCGCGTACACGGTGGAGGTGCCGAACGTGGGGCTCGGCAGCGCGGAGAGGCCCGTCGGCGAGTAGCGCATGGAGCCGGTGGGCAGGTCCATGTAGCGGAACACGCCGCCCCCGTTCGCGCCCAGCAGCGCCAGCCAGTAGACGGTGCCCGACGTCAGCGTCACCTGCGGCGCGGCGGTGCAGCCGTACCACTGCCCCGTCACCAGCGGCAGCGGATCCACCACCGGGGTCGTGCAGGAAGAGAGCAGCGTCCCCGGAGCGCCCGAGGCATCGCTGTAGACGCCAATGGACAGCGACGCATTGGCATTGCCCGGCGCCGCGAAGACCTTGAGCGTCCCCAGCGTCCCTGTCGCGACGGCGGTGTACTGGAAGGCGTTCACCGAGCCGCCGTTGTCGAAGTCGTTCTGCATCCCCACGGTGTCCACGCCCACGAGCCGCACGCCGCCCACGGAGGGGCTCACCGTGAAGCTCACCGGCGCGGAGTCGGTGACGAGCGCCGGGCTGCCATTGTCCGTCGCGCGGGCGAAGACGTTGGAGTACGTGCCGGCCGTCGCGTTCCACGTGCAGCCCGTGCCGGTCGTCGTGAAGCAGAGCGACGTGGTGCCCTGGAAGAACTCCACGCGCGTGAGGGTCCGCCCGGCGCCCGCGCTGACCGAAGCGCTGAGCGTCGTGCTCCCCGTGGGCAGCGTGGCACCGGAGGCGGGACTGAGGATGCTGACCGTGGGCGGGCCGGCGACCGTGATGGCCACCGACGCGGAGCCGCTCTCTCCCAGGGAGTCCACGGCCTCCGCGCTCACGGTGTGGCTGCCATTGCCCAGGCTGCTCGTGGCCGTGCAGGTGACCGGGGTGGAGACGGGGGCGTTCACGGTGCAGAGCACGGTGGCGCCCGCGCGGAACGTGACGCTGGCCAGCGTACGGCCGGAGGTGGGCGTGGCCGTGGCGCCCAGGCTGAGCGTCGCGGGCGCGGTGAAGTTCTGCCCGGCCGAGGGCGCGGTGATGGCGACGGCGGGGGCGGTGGGTGGCGCCCCGGAGATGATGATGACCCCGCTGGTCGAGTGGCGGATGCGGAGCGCATTGTTGCCGGTGTCGAAGGTCCACCCGTCCGCGGCCAGGTCCGTACGCTGCGACAGGGCGGTGCCGCCCGCCGTCACCGCCGAGGGGACGAAGGCGAGGCGCAGCACCTCCGTCGCGCTGGCGTCGTAGGTGGTGTAGCGGACCTCGTTGCCGGGCCCGTAGGTGACGCTCTTCACGACGGAGGTGGAGCGCAGCAGGTGGTTCTGCCCGGCGGGCGCCCAGTCCGGCTGCGCGCCCATGCCGATGACGAAGTGGCGGATGAAGTCACCCCAGCCGTCCGTGAACCAGACGTTGTTGGGATACGGCCCGTCGATGGTGAGCCCGCTGTCGCGCACCATGTACGTGGCCCAGTTGAACGCGCGGAAGGCCTTGTCCTTCGCCGCCGCGTCCCCGGTGAGCTCCGCGTAGCGCGCGTTCACGGCGGCGTAGCGCGCGGTGTGGCTGCCCATTTTGTAGTGGAACGCGTACTGCTCCTTGATGGGACGCGCGCCGAACTCCAGTGTGTCTCCGAAGTTCGTCTCGATGAAGGCGATGATGTTCTGCACGTGCGCCTGCCAGTTCGGATCCAGGCCGGGGTTGTCCATCAGGAACTTGGCCGTCTCCCCGGGGACGAGCTGGTTCAGGTTGTTGGTGGCGTCCGAGCCCACGTCCTCGAAGTACTGGGTCCAGTTCTGCGTCGCGATGGGGCCGTTGCCGCCCAGAAGCCACGCGAGGACGGTGGCCTGGGTGCTCTGCCATTGGGCCAGCTGGGTGCTGCTGTAGCCGGGCGCGCCGTTCAGCGTGCCGGCCTGTCCCAGCCGGATGAGCTCCTGGAACAGCTTGAGGGGTTCCACGACGTTGGACGCGTAGTTGTCCACGATGTTCGCGCCGGTGCGCACGGCGTTGTCGGAGGCCCGCACGCGGTACGGCCACGGTGACACGGTGGCGCTCGGAGTGCGCAGGTGGCTGGTGAGCTGGTTGGCCGCGTTGATGGCCATGTCGCGGTAGGCCGTGTTGCCATTGAACTTGAAGGCCTGGACGGCGGCCCACGCGAGCGCGCCCACCTTCTCCGGCTGGAGGTAGCCCACGCCGTCGCCCACGCCCACCGAGCCGCCCGCTTGCGCGCCCGCATACGTCAGCGTGCCGCTGGCGCCGCTCGCGTAGGGCACCCGCGACCAGTGGTCCCCCACGGCAGTCATGCCGTGCGCCAGGTGCCAGTCCAGCAGCGCCAGTGCGACGTCGCGCAGGCGCGGGTCGTTCTTGTAGGGCGAGTACGCGAGGCCGGACTCGATGAGCATCGCGTTCAGGCCGGCGGGGTTGTGCGGCCAGCCCACCGGCGCACCGGCGGGAGAACACCCGGGCGCCGTGCCGCTGCACAGGTACGAGTGCGCGTAGTAGGCGGGTTTGGGCACCGACGGGTTCGTGAGGTTGGACAGGTTGGGGAGCGCGAGCAGGTAGTTCTGGTTCAGGTCCAGCACATAGTCATACGCGGCGGAGCTGCCCGGGTTCGCGGGAGGCGCCCAGGACAGCAGCTTCCCCGTGCCGTCGCACTGCGCGGCGTGCTGGTCGATGCTGCCGCCGCACGCGAGCGCCTGACGCACGGAGGTGGGCGCGGGCGCATCAGTGGGCGCGGCACAGCGGGTCAGCAGCAGGAGCAGGAGTGCTCCGATGAGGGAGCGGACGGTCCGCTCCGGGAGATGGGCAGGCATGGGGGTGGGTGTCCTTGGAGGGGTGCACAAACAGCACCGGCCCTGGAGATTGCTCTCTCCAAAGCCGGTGCATTATCGCCCGCACCCGGTCGCCGGTTGCGTCAGGCCCGGCGAGCGCTGATGCAGTCGAAGCAGGCGGCCTGATTACAACCAATCTGGTGTCTCAATAATCCGGTGCGGTACAGCGTCGCCTTCGGCGTGCACCAGCAGTTCCTCGGCCATGGTGGACTCGTGCTGCCAGCCAGGCGTCAGCGCGACGTGGAGCGGCTTACCGCCCGTCGTTGTGACGGCGTGAATCTTCGTTGAAAAACCTCCTCGAGAACGTCCCAGAGCATTGCTTCGGCCCCCCCTTTTCCGCCCGAGGCGTCCTGATGCGCCCGGACGACGGAGGCATCGGCGAGGGAGCCGAGCTCATCCACGTCGAGCCGCAGCGCTTCGAGGGCGGGCCGCTGCGGGAGCCCAGCAGGGGCTCGATGCGGCTCCACTCGGCATCGCTCAGTTCATGTCGGCGCACAGCCAGCGCTGATCATGCTTGGCGCTGGCTGGCAACCTCCTGATACCCCCGAAGCCAGGTCCAACCCTGATGCTTGATCCGGCAGGTTGCATTTTCGGGCCGACGATCAGGGACAGCCCCTAAGCCAGAGGAAGTAAGTCCTGTCAGGGGGTAGCGCGAGGCGCGAGCAGACTGAGCCGACCGGAGCGCTGCAAGCGGTGCAGCAGCCGGACGGCTTGAGGATAGAACTCCTCGCGCTGCTCCGTC
>NZ_RAWC01000008.1:0-92563 GCF_003611685.1 Corallococcus sp. CA049B
CTCCCAGCCCAGCCCCACGCCCGCCTGCGCCGACGCCGGCAGCACCTGCTCGCGGCTCTGTCCATCCAGGAAGCCGAGCACGCCCCCGCCCAGCGTCACCGTGCGCTTGGGCCCTTCCGCCATGGGACGAAGGAATGCTTCCAGCTCCCGCCGCTCGCCGGAGCGCAGCGCCACGGTGTCCTCCCACAACACCTGGCCGCCCTTGCGCAGCTCCAGCTTCCGCCGGCCCTCCGGCACCACCACGCCTCCGGGCAGCTCGCCCGCGTCGTGGCCGTCCACCTTGAGAGTGAAGCCCTCCAGCCTCGCGCTGTAGGAGAAGACCTCCGGCTGACCCGGCCGCTGCAACGTGCCGGAGAGCAGCACCGGATCCGCGCCCACCTCCAATATCTGCGCGCTGGGACGCTGGCGCCCTTCCGTATAGGCCCAGGTGTTGCGGCGGGCCCAGTCGTGGGCCTCGGTGGCGCTCACCGCGCCGTCGCGGTTGCGGTCTCCGCTTCCATCCAGCGCCTGGATAAGGAAGTGCGTGTAGATGTCATTGGCCAGCGCGTCGTCCTCGCGCGCGGCCTCGCCCCAGTCGCTGGCGGACAGCACCAGCGAGGCGCGGCTCGCGGCCTCCAGCGGCTGCGGCAGGAAGGACGCCTTGGTGCGCGCGAGCTCGTCGCGGACCTCCGGCGGCAAGAGCGACTTGCCCGTGCCGCTGTGACACGTGGCCAGCACCAGCACGCGCCGCCGCGACCCCAGCCGCTCCAGCGACTGCTCCAGCGTGGCCATGTCCAGCCCCGTGCCGGCCACGTCCCGGTAGCGGGTGTCGGATGTCACGAGGTAGCGCTGCAGCTCGCCCCTCACGTCGCGCGCCAGCGAGCCGTGTCCGGACACGTACACGACCACCGTGTCCTGGGGACGCCAGGGACGTGCCTCCAGCGCCTGGAGCGCGGCGAGCACCGACGTGCGCGTCGTCTGCTCGGGCCGAGTGAGCACCGTCACGGAGCGGAAGCCTCCTCGCGCCGGATCCGCCAGCACGCGGCCCAGGTCGTCCGCGTCCTTCGCCGCGTAGCGCAGCCCGTTCCATGCGGGGTCCGTGTACGCGGAGATGCCGATGAGCAGCGCGTGCCGTTCACCCTCCTGCGCCGAGGCCAGCACGCCATCATCCAGGCGCACCCGCACCGCGCGGCCCTTCTCCCGCGACTCCACGGAGCGGCACGCGCCGAGCACCACCAGCGCCAGCACCATGGGGATGAACAGCAGGCGGGACACGCGCGGCTCCTCAGGGAGCAGCATGCCCCGACTCCACCTTCAAGCGAAGGCGGGCCTGGGCCGCGTCTGGAGGCACCTGTCCGCTGACGCGCACCCCCTCCAGCGCCGCGTTCCCCTGTTCACCCTGCGGCCAGGCGACCAACACCAGCGTCACGGGTCCGCGCTCGTCCTCCAGGGACACGCCGGCCAGGTCCTCGCCGTCGCGCAGGTCGTGCGTGCCCGGCGTCAACACATGGCGGCCCAGCACCTGCGGCGGCACACCAGGGGCTTCGCGTACCAGCAGTGCGTCCGCGGACTCACTGGCGTGGTAGCGAAGGAGCACCACGGCTTCGGGTGGAAGCACAGCGTCCTCGGCGACAGCGCGCACCGCACCGTCTGGCATCTGCGCCGCGGCCGTGAGCTCCAATGCCAGCGGCGCGGTGCCCTTGATGCGCTGCGAGGACGGCTCCACGTGCCCCGGCCCGCCGGTCCCCGGACGCACCAGGAGCGCCAGGAGGACCGCCGCGGCCACCGCGCCCAGTCCTCCGGTCAGCCACACCCGCTGGGGCGCACCCAGCTTCCGGCGCACCCGCGCCCAACCGACCGCGTCCTCCCGGACGGGACGCCCCGAGGCCGCGACGAGCGCTTCGTCCGCCAGCGCGTCCAGACCCGGGAACGCGTCATGCGCTGATTCGTCGCGGGCGAGGAACGCCTCGCACGTCTCACAGGGATGCGCGAGGTGCTCGGCGAAGTAGCGCACCGCTTCGGGCTCACGCCGTTCGAGCTGCTTCGCGGACTCCACGTCCAGGTGTCTGTCGCTCGCGCCCATGGTTCAGCCCACCTCCGCGGCCAGGAGCCGCGCCAGCAGCTCGCGCTTCACGCGGGCCCGGAAGCGCTCCAGCCGCATCGTCACCGCGCTCTTGCCCAGCCCCAGCCGGTCGGCGATCTCCCGCGCGCTCAACTCACCCTCCAGATAGAAGAGGCGGGCGGTCTCCTTCTCCGGGCCCTCGGGCAGTCCTTCGATGAGCTCGCGCACCACGGCCACGCGGCGCTCCAGCGTCAACGACGGCGGCAGCGCGGGCGCGACGGTGTCCAGCTCGCGCGCCAGGTCCTCCTCCACGCGGGCCCGGGCCTTCGCGCCACGGCTGAGCGCGTAGGCGTGATGCCGCGCGATGGTCAGCAGCCAGCCACTGAACGCGCGCGGATGCTGGAGCCGGGGCAGCTCGCGGAAGGCGCGCACGAACGTCTCCTGCACCGCGTCCTCCACCTCCGCCGCGCCCAGGACACCCGAGCCCTGGGCCACGCGGCGCACGGCCCCGTGGAAGCGCTGGTAGAGCTGACCGCACGCGGCCTGTTCCCCCCGCGCCGCCCGGCGGATGCAGTCCGCCAGCTCCAGCTCCGTCATGGCGCCCTCCCCGTCCCCACGCGCTTCGCGCACGCGCGCGACGGCCGCGTGCCGGGGCAGGGCCACCAACGCGATGCCGGTCCAGGTGAGAGGATGCAGGCCATGTCCCCTGTTCAGTACTCCGTCCCCAGGGAAGGAGTCACGGGGGGCTTTTCCGGCCACGCCCGCCCGGCCGAGTCCCCGGAAAATCGTCCGGGAAAATCCCCTCCCGTGGCCGTTTTTCGCGGCCGGACTCCTTTCCTTCAGCGGAAGGGATGACGGGCGGGCATCGCACGGCCGGTGCGAGCCCACGGGCCCGGCGTCCCCCACCGGAACCAGGAGACACACGTCATGCGTCGTTTCATCGGTCTGTTCGCGTCCCTCATGTGGCTGTCCGCGTGTGGCAACAGCACGTCGTCGGTGGGGTTGAGCACGCGGATGGGGAGCGCGGTCACGGGTTCGGCCCTGACGCGCACGTCCAGCCAGCGGCTGGCGCTCTCCAATGGCATCACCGTGGATCGGGTGCGGCTGTCGGTCCGCGAGCTGGAGCTCAAGCGTGAAGGCCACCATGACGACAGCTCCGACGACGACTCCGACGCCGGGACCGACGACAAGCGCGAGCACAAGCAGCGCACGGGGTCGTTCCTCATCGACCTGTCCGGCACGGCACTGGAAGGCCAGCTGGTGCGCCTGCAGGACATCTCCGTGGATGTCGGCACCTACGACGAGATCGAATTCGACATCGGCAAGGTCGATCCCGCGAACGCCACAGGCGGCTTGAAGGAGCTGGCGGATCAGGGCGCGTCGCTCATCATCGACGGCCACATCGACGGCGAGCCCTTCCAGTTCGTCTCCAGCCTCCGCGTGGAGCAGGAGCGCAAGGTGAGCTTCGAGATCGCCGAGGGCGACGACCAGAACGTCACCTTCAACATCGACCCGAGCGGCTGGTTCACCGACAAGGACGGCAAGCGGCTGGACCCGCGCGAGTCCAGCGCCCGGTCGCAGCTGGAGAACAACCTCCAGAAGTCCATCGATGCCTTCGACGACCACGACCGCGACGGCGGCGAGGATGACGACGACAACGGCAGCCACCATGACGGCAAGGACGACTGAGTTCGCCGTCCCCGCCTACGTCAGCGGAGCACCCGCGCCAGATAAGGCGCGGTGCGGCTCTCCTTCACCTTCGCCACCTGCTCCGGCGTGCCCTGCGCCACCACGCGGCCCCCGGCGTTGCCCGCGCCGGGCCCCACGTCGATGACGTGATCGCTGGCGGCGATGACGCGCAGGTCGTGCTCCACGACGATGACCGTGTTGCCCGCGTCCACCAGTCCCTCCAGCTGCGTCATCAGCTTGTCCACGTCCGCCGGGTGCAGGCCCGTGGTGGGTTCATCCAGCACGTAGAGCGTGTCGCCGTGCTGGGTGCGCTGGAGCTCCGTGGCCAGCTTGATGCGCTGGGCCTCGCCTCCGGACAGCTCCGTCGCGGGCTGGCCCAGGCGCAGGTAGCCCAGGCCCACGTCCCGCAGCACCTTGAGCGCTCGCTGGAGCGGCGGCTCCTCGGTGAAGAAGTCGAAGGCGCCGTCCACCGTCAGCCCCAGCACGTCCGCGATGTTCTTCTCGCGGTAGCGCACCTCCAGCGTCTTCGCGTTGTAGCGGGTGCCGTGGCACGTGGGGCACGGCGCGTACACGCTGGGCAGGAAGAGCAGCTCCACGCTCACGAAGCCCTCGCCCTCGCACGTGTCGCAGCGGCCTCCCGCCGTGTTGAAGGAGAAACGCCCCGCGCCGTACTTGCGCGACTTCGCCAGCGGCGTCGCCGCGAACAGCTTGCGCACGTGGTCGAAGAGGCCCGTGTACGTCGCCAGGTTGGAGCGCGGCGTGCGGCCGATGGGCTTCTGGTCCACCGTCACCAGCCGGCGGATGGCCTCCATCCCTTCTTTGATATGGCCCTCGCTCGCCAGCACCGGCTCCCGGTCCAGCGGCTCGCCCTCCTCCTCTTCCGGCGCCAGGGTCTGGCCGAGTCTTCCCGCCACCAGCTCCACCAGCGCCTGGCTCACGAGGCTGGACTTTCCGGAGCCGGACACGCCCGTCACCGTGGTGAAGACGCCCAGCGGGAAGTCCACGTCCAGGCCGCGCAGGTTGTTGCGCTTCACGCCCTCCAGGCGCAGGCGCCCGGTGGGCTTTCGCGGCGAGCGGCGGCGCAGGGACTCCTCCTCGAAGAGGTAGCGCCGCGTGCGGGACGCCTCCACCTTCGCGAGCCCTTCCGGCACCCCGCTGTAGAGCACCCGCCCGCCGTGCTCACCGGCGGCGGGGCCCACGTCGACGATCCAGTCCGCGTGGCGGATGACGTCCACCTCGTGCTCTACGACGAACAGCGAGTTGCCCGCCTCCTTCAGCCGGTCCAGCGCCGTGAGCAGCGACTCCGTGTCCGCGGGGTGCAGGCCGGCGGACGGTTCGTCCATCACGTACACCACGCCGAAGAGGTTGGAGCGCACCTGCGTGGCCAGCCGCAGCCGCTGCAACTCCCCCGGCGACAGCGTGGGCGTGCTGCGCTCCAGCGACAGGTAGCCCAGGCCCAGGTCCGTCAGCACCTGGATGCGCGCGAGCAGGTCCTGGGTGATGCGCTGGGCGACGATGAGCTTCTCCGGGTGCTCGCGGGCCATGGCGTCCGCGTCCTTCCCCTTCCCTTCCGCCGTGGGCCGGATGAGTTCAGCGACCTGCTCCAGCGGCAGGCGGGACAGCTCGCCGATGTCGCGGCCCGCGAACGTCACGGACAGGGACTCGCGCTTCAGGCGCTTGCCCTCGCACAGCGAGCAGTCGCTGGCGACCATGTACCGGGCGACGCGCTTCTTCATCATCGCGCTCTGCGTGGTCGCGAAGGTGGTCATCACGTAGCGCTTCGCGCCCGTGAAGGTGCCCATGTAGCTGGGCGGCTCCTTGCGGGCCATGGCCCGCTTCACCTCCGGGGACGTGAAGCCCGCGTAGACGGGGACGGTGGGCTGCTCGTCGGTGAAGAGGATCCACTGGCGGTCCTTCTTCGGCAGGTCGCGCCAGGGCTTGTCGATGTCGTACCCGAGCGTCACCAGGATGTCGCGCAGGTTCTGGCCGTGCCACGCGGGCGGCCACGCGGCGACGGCGCGCTCGCGGATGCTCAAGGAGTCATCCGGCACCATGGAGCGCTCGGTGACCTCGAACACGCGCCCGATGCCGTGGCACTTGAGACACGCGCCCGCGGGTGTGTTCGGGGAGAAGGCGTCCGAGTCCAGCCGCTCCAGCTTCGGCGGGTAGTTGCCCGCGCGCGAGTACAGCATGCGCACGGAGTTCGACAGCGTCGTCACGCTGCCCACCGACGAGCGCGACGTCGGCGCGCCCCGGTGCTGCTGGAGCGCCACCGCCGGGGGCAGTCCGTCGATGGCGTCCACCTCCGGCACGCCCACCTGATCAATCAGGCGCCGGGCGTACGGGGCCACGGACTCGAAGTAGCGCCGCTGCGCCTCCGCGTAGAGCGTCCCGAACGCCAGCGACGACTTGCCGGAGCCGGACACGCCGGTGAAGACCACCAGCGCGTCGCGAGGGATGTCCACGTCCACGTGCTTCAGGTTGTGTTCCCGTGCGCCCCGGACGCGGACGAAGCCGGAGGGGTCGGGGGTCTTGCGGGAACGCGGTGCTTTCGAAGGTGCCATGCCGGGCGGACGTTGCCCACCCGTCAGCGCGCGGTCATCCACGAAGCGCACCGCCCCGTCGGAATCCAGATGCGGCCCGGGCCTCCACCGTCTGGCGGAGGACACGAGACCTGACGGCTCAGCCGCCTCCCCGAGCCCCCGGCCGCTCCAGCCCGAGCGCCGCCGGCAGCACGTACTGTCCGAACAGGACCAGGGGGAGCGCCGAGCCCGCATCATTATAGTGGCTGCCGGTGAAGGCTGCGGTGACGCCCAGCGAAGGCGCGATGAAGACGTACTGCCCCCCGTTGCCTCGCGCGAAGGACACCTCCACCGGAGTGCCCTGGATGACGAAGCGGGCGCTCCACCACAGGAGCCCGTAGTTCGCGTCGCCCAGCAGCCCCAGCGCCTTGCCGGACTCTGTCACCCACGCCTCGGAGACCCGGCGCTCGCCCTGCCACGAGCCGCCGTCGAGCATCAGCTGCCCCACCTTGAGGAAGTCGCGCGGACGCAGGCGCAGGTGGCCGCCGGTGTCCGTGCCCTTCTTGCCCGCGGGCTGCCAGGTGACGTCCTGGACCTGCATCGGAGTGAACAGCCACTCGCGCGACAGGTCCGTGATGGAGCGTCCGCTGACGTGCTCCAGCACGGCGCCCAGCAGCACCACGCCGCCCGTGCAGTAGCGCGTCACGGTGCCGGGCTCGTCGCGCATGGGCACGTCCACGATGAAGCGGGCCCAGTCGTCCGTGTCGTACATCCGCTCTTCGTTGCCGGGGGACTCGGGGTCCCAGTCGTCGCACGACAGCCCGGAGCGCATCTGGAGCAGGTGGCGCAGCGTGATGCGCTCCTTGCGCGGATCCGCGTTCTTCACCGGCGCCAGGTGCGACAGGAGCGGGAGCACGGGCGCGTCCAGGTCCGGCAGCAGGCCGCGCTCGTGCGCCATGCCCACCAGCAGCGACGTGACGCTCTTCGTGGCGGACCTCAGGTCGTGCGCCTTCTCCCGCGTGAAGTCGTTCCAGTAGCGCTCGTAGACGAGCTGGCCCCCGCGCGCGACGAGCACCGCGTCTGGCGCTTCCACCGTGCCTTCGGACACGTCGTGCTCCAGCGCGTCGAACCACGGGCGCTGGATGCCCGTGTCCTCGAAGGAGGCCACGGCCCAGCCGTCATCGAGCCGGTCCGGTGGCGAGCCAGGCCCCGTGGGCACCCGCTTGCCTCCGCACGCCATCAGCCACACCGCGCACAGCAGCACCATCCGCTGGAACATCGCTGCACCTGCCTTCGCTCCGGCCCTGGAAGCGCGGCAGCCTATGTCACGCGGAGGCGCCATCGTGACTAGCGGAGGTTCGTCGCGGCCTGCTCGCGGATGCGCGCTTCCTGCTCCCGCAGCTCGGGCGTGAACTCGGCGCCCATGGCTGCCAGCAGCTTCTCGTCCGGGAGCACGCCGGCTTCGGTGTCCTTGTCCGCCCTGCGGATGATCATGAATCGCACGGTCGTGTCTCCTGCCGCGCGCCGTGGGGCCGCGGGGGGTGTGCTTCTGCAGCCTTCAGGAACGCAACGAATGGGCCTGGGGAAAATCGACACGGCCTTTTTATTTTCCCGCCGGGTCTCCCAAACCCTCGCAATCACGAGGCTTCCCATGTCCCGGTCGCGAATGTGACAGTGCCCCCATGCACGCGGGCGTGACATCCACCGGGACGAAGCCCTTTCCGGCCAGCGGCCTCCTGCACCCGGCGGTGCTCGTGGCCGTGGTGCTGCTCGTGCTGAACGACCACGTGTTCAAGGCGCGCTGGCCGTCGTGGTGGACGGGGAAGCTCTCCGACGTCGCCGGGCTCGCGATGTTCCCGGTGCTCCTCCAGGCGCTGTGGGAGCAGGCGTTCCAGCGCCGCGCGCGGGAATTCCGTCCGTCCTTCCGGGTGCTCGTGGGAGCGGTCGTGCTGACGGGGCTGTGCTTCGGCGCGACGAAGCTCTCCTCCGACGCCGGGGATGCGTGGCGCTGGGCGCTGGGCGCGCTGCAGTGGCCCTTCTACGCGCTGCGCGCGGGGCTCGCGGGCGCGCGCATACCCTCGGTCCGTCCCACGGTGCACACGGTGGACATCACGGATCTGCTCACGCTGCCGTCGCTGTTCATTCCCCTGTGGCTGGGGTGGCGGCGTGCTCGCGAACAGGGCGCGCGTATTCCCGCGCACGAGGAGTCTTCACTGCCTCCTTGATTGCTGCGAGCTGTGCACGTCGCTTCGCGGCACGTGTCAGACCCCCAATTACAGTCGGCCCCGTCACGCATTGAACCGACAGGGGTCGTCATGTCCGCGCGTTCTTCCCAATCCCATACATCCAAGCCTTCGAACATCCTGGAGCAGGTGCGGCAGTGCGCCGCGTCCGTCACGCGGTATCCGCTGGACATCCTGACGGAGCATGCGCAGCTCGAGGACGAGCTGGGCATCGACTCCGTGAAGCTCGCGGAGATCGCCGCGGTCATCGCTCGTGAGTTCCAGCTGCCGCCGGACCGGCTGCCGCGAAGCGGGAAGGCGCGCACGCTCGGCGCCATCGCCGGGGCGGTGACGGAGGCGCTGGGCACGGAGCCTGGACCGGCGCTCCAAGTCGCCGCGCCCGTCGCCCCCGCTGTCGCTGAAGCGAAGGCGAGCGCCGGTGCTCACGCCACGCTGGACCTCCTGCCGCGCGTGCGCGCCGTGTTCGCGCGCGTGACGCGCTACCCGGAGGAACTGCTCACGCCGCACGCGGACCTGGAGGACGAGCTGGGCATCGACTCCGTGAAGCAGGCGGAGGTGATGGCCGTGCTCATGAAGGAGCTGGGGCTGAGCGACGCGCCGAAGCCGTCGCAGCGCCTGCGCACGATGGTCGCCATCGCCGACGCGGCCCGTGCGCTGCTGCCGGCCACGCCGCCCGTGGCGGAAGCCAGGCCTCGCGCGCCCGTCGTCCACGCCGCGCCCGCGTCTGCTCCGTCGCGCACGGAGCAGCCGTTCGCGGGGAAGGTCGCGCTCGTCACGGGTTCGGGGAAGGGTATCGGCCGGGTCATCGCGACGCGGCTGGCGCGGGCGGGTGCGACGGTGGTCGTCAACTCGTTCCACTCCCGTGAGGACGGGGAGAAGACGGCGCGGGACATCGTCGACGCGGGGGGCAAGGCGGTCCACCTGTGGGGCTCCGTCGCGCAGGAGGAGCACCTGGAGCGGATGTTCGCGGCGATCCACGAGCAGATGGGCGGGCTCGATCTGCTCGTGTGCAACGCGTCCAACGGGCTCATCGGTCCGTTCGACCGCATCGCGCCCCGGGATTGGGACAAGGCGTTCCGCACCTGCATCACCGGCACCTACGAGTGCGCGATGCGCGCTCGCCCGCTGATGGCCGCGCGTGGGGGCGGGAGCATCGTCACCATGTCCACGTCCATGTCCCAGCGGTACATGCACGACCTGGGTTGCCAGGGCGTGGTGAAGGCGGGCGTGGAGTCCCTCACGCGCTACCTGGCCGCGGAGCTGGCGCCGGAGGGCATCCGCACCAACTGCGTGTCCGCGGGGCCCGTGCACGGGGACCTGCTGGGCATGTTCCCGGACGCGCCGGAGCGCGTGGCGCGCTGGGAGTCCGCGACGCCCGGTGGACGGCTGTGCACCGCGGACGACGTCGCGGACGTGACCGAGCTGCTGCTGGGGCCGAAGACGCAGCGTGTGAATGGCGCCATCTGGGTGGTGGACGCCGGCCTCTCCGGAACCGTGGACGGCCTGCTGCCGGCCGCGCGCGCGTCCTGACCCTTCACCTTCCAGGAGCCATCACCATGGACTTCTTCGCCGTCCCGTATGACATCCACTTCGACGACACGATGGCCTACGGGAGCCATCACTTCCTCACCAACTTCAAGTTCCAGTGCGCTGGCCGGGAGCACCTGCTCTTCAGCCCGCACGCCTTCGAGGAGCCCGAGTTCCGGCGCGACTTCGACCAGGTGCTCCTGCTCACCTACGAGGGCTATTCGCGCAACCTCGCTCCGGCGGTGCTGGGGGACCGGCTGATCATCCTGACGTCGCTGGAGGAGCGCGGCGAGGTGTCCCTGCGCTTCTGCTTCCGCACGTTGAAGAGCGACGGAACGCCGGTGGCCTGCGGCTACCAGACCGTGCTCTGCGCGGACCGGCAGGGAGTGCTGCGTGCGTTCCCGGAGTCCTTCCAGCGCAGCTTCGAATCGCTGGCGGCCCTGCATGAGCCGGAGGGTCCGAGGAGCTTCCGCGACCTCGCCTTGCAGGGAGGCGGAGGCGTGCAGTCCTTGTTCCCGGAGGTCGTGCGCGAGCTGGCGAGGACGTTGCTGGCGGACACTGCTCCGCGTGGCGTTTCGAGGACGGTGCACCTTCCGGAGCCAGTGTCCGCGCCCGGCCTTCAGCTGCCGGCCAACGCAACGGCGTTCCTGTTCGCGGGCCAGGGCACGTTCGAGCCCGCCCTCTTCCTCCAGTTGAAGGCGCTCCAGCCGGAGCTGCGTGACGAGCTGCTGGCGGTGGCGGAGGCCTGCCGTTCGCAGGGCATCGACGTGGGCCCGCTGCTCGCGGCGGAGGACGTGGTCCAGGTGGGCAGGGCGTTGGACGCGGCGCCGCTGTTGGATCAGCTCGGCATCTTCCTGTCCGGGGTGCTGGGGGCGCGGTGGCTGGAGCGTCAGGGCACCCGGCCGGACGTGTTCGTGGGGCACAGCTTCGGGGAGATCGCGGCGATGACCGCGGCCGGAGCCATGGACCTGCGCACGGGCGCGGCGGTGGTGTGCCGTCGCATCCGGGCACTCCAGACGGTACCGGACGACCTGGGCACGCTCGCGGCGGTCGCCCTGTCGGAGCCGGAGACCGTCCGGGCCGTTGCGGAGAGCGGGGCCAGGACGCTGGAGGTCGCGGGCCGTAATCACTCGCGGCAGACCGTGGTCGCGGGGCCTCGTGAGCAACTGGAGCGGCTGCGCGCGTTCCTGGAGCGGCAGGGCAAGGGCTTCACGTTCATCACCAGCCGCTACCCGTTCCACCACCCGAGCCTGGCGCCCGCGGTCACCGCGTTCCGAGCGAGCCTCGCGGACCTGGCCGTGCATCCGGCGCGAGGGCCCATCTATTCGCCCATCGAGCGGCGGGTGTACGGACGTGGAGGGTCCGAGCTGGCGGGAGCGCTCGCGTCCCACCTGGTGCGTCCGTTCGACTTCCCGGGCGCGGTGGAGACGTTGGTGGGCGCGGGCTGCGTGCGGTTCGTGGACTGCGGCACGGGGGGACGGCTGACGCGCATCGTCCAGCGGATCCTTACCCAGGACACGCCCGTGGCGCTGACGTCCGTGGATCGTTCGCTGCCCGAGGGTGCACTGGCCGCGGCGCCTGTCGCTCGGGATGCAGCGCCCGTGGCTCCGGCCATCGCGGTGGTGTCGTTGGGCTGCATGCTTCCGGGCGGCGCGAAGGATCCGGAGACGTACTGGCGGAACATCCAGCGGGGCATCAGCGGCATCGTCGACACGGGGGTGAGCCATCCGGACCAGGTCGTGGACTTCGTGGGTCCGGCGGTGACTCCGGACCGCACGTACACGCTGCTCACCGGGCGGGTCCTGGACAGTGACCTCGCTCCGCCTCCGGGAATCACGCTGGACCGTTTCCAGCGCTACGGCCGTGAGCAGCGGTTGCTGGCCATCGCGCTCAGTCAGGCGATGGAGTCCTTGCGGTCCACCGCGCCGCGCGCGCCCGGGCGCATCCAGTGCCTGCTCGGCTCCACCGCGGACGGTTCGCCCGAGTACGACGACGCGCTGTGCGTGGAAGCGGGAGAGGCCCTGCTGCGGGCTCGCGGTGGGGCGGCGCGTGAGCTCTCCGCGCTGATGCGTGAGGCGCTGGGCGTCACCGCGACGTCCTCCGAGCTGGCACCGCACCCCACCCTCCAGACGGTGGTGACGGATGTGGTGGGCCCGAGCGTGTCCACGGTGCTGCTGGACGCGGCGTGTGCCTCTTCGCTCTACGCCATCGCGCTGGGGATGAAGGCGCTGGAGCGCGGCGAGGCCGACCTGGTGCTCGCGGGCGGGGTGTTCTCCCCGGGCCCGGGCAACAGCTGTCTGTTCTCCCAGTTCAAGGGGCTCTCCGCGACGGGGAGCCGGCCGTTCGACGAGCGCGCGGATGGCGTCATCTTCGGCGAGGGCGCGGGAGTGGTCGGCCTGATGCGCCTGGACGATGCCGTCTCCGCGGGGCTGAAGGTGCACGCGGTCATCCGTGGTGCGGGGCTCTCCAGCGACGGGCGCAGCAGCTCCGCCAACGTCCCGCGAGCGGACGGACAGGTGGCCGCGATGGAGGCGTGCTACGCGGCGGCGGGCGTTGAACCGGCGTCCATCCAGTACATCGAAGCGCACGGAACGGCCACGCCGGCCGGGGACACCACCGAGTTGCAGTCGATTGGCCGCGTCTTCGGAGGCAAGTGCAAGGGCCTCCAGCTCGCGAGCGTGAAGGCGTTGATCGGCCATGTGGGGTGGGCCGCGGGTGCGGCGTCGGTCATCAAGCTGTGCAAGGCGCTGGAGCACCGGAGCTTCCCGCCGCAGTCCCACTTCGACCGTCCAGGCGCGGGGCTGCGAGCGCTCGGGCCGGACTTCGAGGTGACCACACGGGAGCAGCCGTGGCCGGAGAACGGGGACCATCCGCGCCGTGCGGCCACGAATGGCTTCGGCTTCGGAGGCACGAACGCGCACCTGGTGCTGGAGGAGTACCGGGGAGGCCCGCTCGCGCCGCGCGTCAGGGCCGTGCCGCCCATGAGCGAAGCGCTGGTGGTGGTGGCCGCGGAGGGGATGTTCCCGGAGGCGCGGTTCGACGCCGAGGGGATGCGGCTGCCCGCGTCCGTGAGGCTGTTGCCGGACATCACGGAGGACATGGACCTCACGCAGCACGTGGGGCTCATCGTCGCGAGCGACGTCGTGAAGAAGCTCGGGGCGTTCGATTCGCTGCGGACGGGGACGGCCATCGTCCTGGGGTTGGAGGGCAAGACGCGCCGGGGCGTGGAGGCCACGCAGCGAGTGATGGCGGACTCCACGAGGCGCAGGCTGCGCGAGCACCTCCAGCGGACTCCAGACGCCGGGCGGCTGCTGCCGCTGGTGGATCGGCTCCATGCGGCGGTGGGCGCACTGCGGCCGTCCGGGCCGTACACGCTCCAGGGGATGATGCCCAACGTCACGCCGGGGCGGGTGGCGGGGGTGCTCGACACCAAGGGACCGAACTTCGTGGTGGACGCGGGGGCCGGCACGTTGGCCGCGTCGCTGCGGGCATCGAGGGCCCTGTTGGACAGCGGCTTCGAATTGGTGCTCGTGGGCAGCGCTCACGTGAAGAGGCCCGGGGAAGGCCTCGCTGCATCCGAGCCCGAAGAGGGCATGACGTTGCTGGCGGTGACCACGGCCGCGAAGGCGGAAGCGAGGGGCTTGAAGCCGCTGTGCCACCTGCGGATGTCCGAAGAGGTGGGCTCCGGTTCAGGGTCGGGCGTCACGTTGCCGCCCCACTCGGCCGTGGAAGCGCGGGAGGTACTGAGCGCGGTGCGGGCCGCCGCCGAAGGGCAGGCCATCACGCTGCGCTTCCATCCGAATGCCGCGACCGGCACACGGCTGGTGCTCCAGCTTCAGACTGGCCTCAGCGCCCGGACTGGAGCACCGGAGGAACAAGCGGTGGCGGAGGGGTCGCCGTCCGCGAAGCGCCGCGATCCGGAGAGGTCCGCCAGTCCCTGGGGCATGCCTTCTGTCTCCAGTGCTGAGAATCGAGACCTCGGCAAGACCGCCCCGTCGGCGGCGAATCGCACGAACCTGTCCGACTGTCGGACAAGTTTGGACAGCCCGGTCGGCCGGGACGGGCTCCCCCTTCAGCCGGGACGCGGAAACCTGTCGGACAGTCGGACAGGTTTGGAGGACCACGGCCGGGACGGGCTGCTGCTCCAGTCGGGCCACAGGAACTTGTCCGACAGTCGGACAGGTTTGGAGAGCAGCGGCCGGGAGGGGCTCCCCCTTCAGCCGGGCCGCGGAAACCTGTCCGACAGTCGGACAGGTTTGGGCCGCTCCGGTCCGGGGGCGGGCGCGGGGCGCACGGATGAGGCACATCCGCCGTCGACCTCCGCTCCCATCCCGGAGGCCGCTGACGGCTTCGACCACTCGGCTGCCATCCGCTACCACGCGCCGGTGCTCGTCGAGCGCCCGGCCCTGACGTCCGGAGCGTCACAGCTGCGCGGCCGGCGGGTGCTGTTCATCGCTCAAGACGAAGCCGTGGCCCGTGAGCTTTCGGCCCAGGCACACGACATCTGCGGCCCTGGGTTCCGCATCCTCCACCCGGGTGCATCCGATGCAGGAGCGCGGATCCATGGCATCGACCTCACGCGGGAGGAGACCGCGGAGGCGGGCCTGGAGGCGCTCGGCTTCGAGCCTCAGGTCATCGTCGCGGTGTGCCGGATGCCCTCCGCGGAGAGCGAGTCCTCCGTCGTCGCGGACACGGCCCTGCGCCACGAAGCGCTGGAACTGCTCTTCCTGTCCGCCCGCCGCGCCTATGAGGGACTGTCCTCCGGCACCGTGATGCTGGCGAGCCTGTGCATCGGCGGCGTCGGTGCGCGCCGGACGCTGCACCCTGTCACCGGCCTCTTCGCCGGCCTGCTCAAGTCCCTGGGCCGCGAGGTCCCGGCGCGTGGCATCCGGGCCATCGCCACCGGTCCGCTTCCGCTCCGCGCGGCGCTCGACCATGTCGCGTCCGAGCTGGGCACCGGTGACGACACCGCGCCCGTGGAGGTCTGCTTCGATGGCTCCGTCCGCTGCGTCCGGCTGCTCCAGCCCACGGACATCCCGGCACGTCCCGCCGTCGCGCTCGACTCCCGCTCGGTGGTCCTGCTCACGGGCGGTGGCCGCGGCGTGACGGCTGTCCTCGCGGGAGCGCTGCTCAAGCGGTACGGCTGCAAGGTCATCCTCCTCGGACGCAGCGACCCTTCCGATGCCCCCGAGCGCGTGCTCCAGGCACGTGACGAGGAACTGGGCGCCGTGGAGCGCGAGTTCTACGCCACCGAGCTCGCCCGTGACCGCACGGTGCGGATGCCCGCGCTGCGCGCACGCTTCGAGCGCCACCTGGCCGTGCGTGAGCTGCGGGCCACGCTCGATGGACTCATGCGCCTTCCCGGCCAGATGACCTACCGCGCCGCGGACGTCACCCGCCCCGAGGACGTGGACCGCGTGGTGGAGGAGTTGATCCGCGAACACGGGCGGCTCGACCTGGTGGTCCATGGCGCGGGCACGCAGGTCTCCAAGAAGCTCCACCGCCGCCGGCTCACGGAGCTCCGGAGCACGCTGGACACCAAGCTGGTGGGACTCCACAACCTGCGCGAGGCCTGCGCTCGCCGCCTCCAGGCTCCCGTGCCCTTCCACGTCCTAACCTCCGCGTTCAGCTACATCGGCAACGACGGACAGGCGGACTACGGCGCGGCGAACGAGGCGCTGGACCGGCTCTGCGCCTGGGTCAGCGATGCGCGCCAGGACGTGCAGTGGTGCAGCGTGGGCTGGCTCGCCTGGGACGGCATCGGCATGACGCGCGGTTCGGAGTACCGCGTGCTCGGAGCCAGCCGCCGGCTGCGAGGCATCCGCGCCGACGAGGGCGAGGCGCTCTTCCTCCAGCTGGTGGACGGACAGCCCGTCCAACCCATCAACGTCCAGCTCACCGAGAGCGAGCGCAGCTTCTACGGCCTGGAGGTGATCGCCCCGCCCATGCCCACTCCAGAGCAGCCGCGTCCCACGCGAAGGGACCTTACGGTCGACGCGGCGAGCATCCCGTGCCTGGAGGACCACCTCGTCCGAGGCACGCCCACCCTGCCCGGCGCCTGGGCCCTGGACCTGATGTTCCAGGCGGCCCTGGACGACACGCGCCCCGAACTGCGCACCGTCACCATCGAGGACGTCCGCTTCTCCCGCTTCATCCGCGTGAAGCCCGGAGCCCAGCAGTCCCTGCGCGCCGAGTGCACTCCACTCACCGACGCTCCGGGACAGCACAGCGTGCAGGTGAAGCTCACGGGCGACATCGTCCATGCCTCCGGCGTGGTGCTGGAGCGCGACCTCGTCTACGCCGAGGCCCGCTTCACGCTGACGGCGGAACCGCCCCGGCCCCTCCCCCGGCTGGAGGCCGCGCGCGCTTCGGGCCACGGCCTGTCCGTGCACGACCCGCACTGCGCCACGGGCTCCCCCATCGAGCTGCGCAGGATGTTCGACTGCCTGGAGGAGATCCGCCTGGAGGAGGACGCCCGCTTCGCGAGACTCGGGCTGCCGGAGGTGCCACGGCAAGCGGGCCACGGCGTGCCGGCGCTCGTGCTGGACGCGGCCCTGCGCCTGAGCGCGATGCACGTGGAGGGCGTGTCCAACGACGTATTCGCTCCCGTGGGTGTCCAGCGGGCCACGTTCGACCGGGACCTGGTGGCGCACGACGCCAGGGCTCCTCGCCGCCTCACGCTGAAGTCGCTCGCTCCTCGGGTGGAGGGCGACCTGCTCCAGTGCGGCACCGTGGCGGCCCATGACGAAGCCGGCCGCCTGCGGATGCTCGTCGAAGGCGGCATCGCCCGCCCCATGGCTTGAACCCCCTTCCCGCTCAGGCAACCGCCATGACTGACTCCTCTTCGTCCCTTTCCCTGCCCCCGGATGACGCCAGGCGGCTCCGCTCGGAGCTGCGCCGCGTGCTGCCCCCGGAGGCCTTCGAACGACAACCCCTGCGCGGCATCGTCGCGCTGTGCCTGGTGCCCGTGGAGGCGGCGCTCATCTGGGTGCTCGGCACCTGGACGCTGCCCCACTGGGCGTGCCTGCTCATCGCCTTCGCGCTGGGCCAGCTCATCACCGCCGTGGGGCTCGCCGCGCATGAAGCCCTGCACCACTCGGTGTTCCACAGCCGCAAGTGGGAGAGCCTGCTGGGCTGGGTGGGCTTCGCGCCCTTCCTGGTGACGCCGGGCAACTGGCGGGCCTGGCACGTCCAGGCCCACCACAGCGCCGCCAACGTCCTCGTGAGGGATCCGGACATCCTCCCGCGCAGGACGGACTGGCACACCCAGGGGTTCGCGAAGCTGTTCCACGCCATGTCCCCCGGCTCCGGACACTGGCTGAGCTTCATCAGCTTCAGCGTCTTCTTCACCGCGCAGGGCCAGGCCTTCCTCTGGCACCACTGCCGGCTGCCCGCGTTCCAGCACGTGCACCTGCACCGGGCCCGGGAGCGCGTGCTCACGGTGCTCGTCACCGCGGGCTGGGTGGCGCTCGGGTGGGTCCTGGGCCCGAGGGCCGCGTTCTACGCGCTGGTGCTCCCGCTGCTCATCGGGAACGTCTCGCTGATGATCTACATCGCCACCAACCACTGGATGCAGCCCGCGGCGGAGGAGACGGACAACCCCTTCGTGAACACCGCCAGCGTGGAGACGCACCCGCTGCTGAACTGGATGCACTTCAACTTCAGCTACCACCAGGAGCACCACATCTTCCCGGCGCAGAGCCCGAAGTACGCCCCGCTCCTGCGCAAGCACCTGCGAGAGCTGAGCCCGCGGGCCTCCATCGTCTATCCGCACCTGCACGCCCTGCGCACGCTGTACCGGCGCCCGGCGCTATACTCCGCGGATGGCCAGTCACTGATGGGCCGGGATGGAACGCCGGAAGTGAGCACCACGGAGCTGCGACGACAGCTCGAAGCCACCTGAGCGGACTCACCCGCCTGGACGCCCGCTCGGTGGGCGGGCGTCCGGGTTGGCCCCGCTCCGACAGGCAAGGGCTCACCACGCGCCGCGGCATCCCCACCCTTCCGCCAACGGAGGAGATGGATGCTCACGGAGTCGGTGTCAGGCGGTCCCCGGACGGAGACGCTTCACGATGCGAAGGTGGAGGCCATCAGCCGGCAGCTGCGTCAGCGCAAGGGCAAGGGCCCCGCGTCCTTCAAGAAGAGGTCCCCGCCCCACAGCGTCCCCAAGCGGTTCGATGCGCGGCGCCGCGACGAGAAGGTGGACCTGGGCGACCTGGACGCCATCCTCGACATCGACCCCGTGGGGATGACCTGCACCGCCGAGCCCGCCGCCACCTTCGACGCGGTGGTGCGCGCGACGCTGCCGCACGGGCTCGTCCCGTTCATCGTCCCCGAGCACAAGACCATCACGCTCGGGGGCGCCATCGCGGGGTGCTCCATCGAGTCCATGTCCTTCCGCCAGGGCGGCTTCCACGACACGTGTCTGGAGTACGAGGTCATCACCGCGAAGGGAGACGTGCTGCGCTGCTCACCGACGAGCGAGCCGCTCCTCTTCCAGATGATGCACGGCTCGTTCGGGACGCTGGGCGTCCTGTCCAAGGTGCGCTTCAAGCTCACGCGCTGCGCGCCCTACGTGCGGGTGACGAACGAGACGCACTCCTCGCTGGAGTCCTTCCAGCAGGGCATCTGGAACCACTTCCAGGACCCGGGCGCGGACTACCTGGACGGGCAGATCTTCTCTCCCACGAAGCACGTGCTCTGCGTGGGCCACTTCGTGGACCGGGCGCCGTACGTGAACCGCTACGAATGGCTCACCGCGTACTGCGAAACCATCCCCCGCCGGAGCGAGGACTACCTCACGACGTATGACTATCTCTTCCGCTACAACCGGGGCGTCACGCACGCCCGGCCACGGAACCTGCTCGCGCGGGCGCTGTTCGGAAAGCTCATCCACTCCGACAGCGTGCTGAGGACCGCCAACCGCTTCACCCAGCTGCTGCCGAAGAAGGACCCGCCGGTCATCGTGGACGTGTTCGTCCCCTTCTCGCGCTCCGCTGACTTCATGGACTGGTACCACCGCGAGATGCGGCACTACCCCGTCTGGTGCGTGCCCTTCCGGCGGACGCGCGACTACGAGTGGCTGACGCCCCGGTGGTGGTCTGGAATGAAGGACCCGCTGTTCCTGGACCTGGCCGTGTACGGCATGCCGCAGCCACCGGGCCGCAACGTCTACAAGGAGCTGGAGGACGAGCTCCAGCGCGTCAACGGCACCAAGACGCTCATCTCCTACAACTACTACGACGAAGCGACCTTCTGGAGCATCTGGAACCGCGAGACATACCAGGCCGTGAAGCAGCGCACGGACCCGGACAACCTCTTCCGGGACCTGTATGTGAAGACGTGCAAGGCGGCGCTCGGCCTCTAGTCAGCGCGGGCCAGCCAGGCTTCAGCCAATCTCCGTCCGCAGGTTCAGCGGACCGGC
Source organism: Corallococcus sp. CA049B (assembly GCF_003611685.1). Classification (NCBI taxonomy): domain Bacteria; kingdom Pseudomonadati; phylum Myxococcota; class Myxococcia; order Myxococcales; family Myxococcaceae; genus Corallococcus; species Corallococcus sp. CA049B. The sequence goes on from NZ_RAWC01000008.1 coordinate 19,447, forward strand.
GGGCACGCCCACGTCGTGGAGCGCGGGGTCGTCCTTCTCCGTCTGCCAGGCGTTGGCCTCCGTCACGGTCTTGCCGGTCGCCTCGTTGGTGATGGACATCTTGCCGTTGTGGCCCGCGGGGGCAATCTGGCTGGTGTCGAAGCCGCTCCAGCCCGTGCCGGAGTTCGCGAACGTGGCCTCGCCCCACGTCTGCCCGGAGTTCGCGCCGGGCTTCGCCGTGCCGTCCTTCGACGCGGCCCACGCCACGCTGGTGTTGCTGTCGAACGCCACCACCTGCGACTGGCCGGGCTGGAGCGTGAACGTCTTGGGCGTGCTCTTGTCGAAGTTCTGCCCGTCGTTCGGGTTCCCGTTCTCGCCCGTCTTGTTCCAGAGCGTGATCGTCTGCGGCTCGTTCGTCTTGTTGGTGAAGGTGTTCGTGTACTTGAACTGGCCCTTCTGGCCCTCGTCGATGAGCTGCATGTTGCTGTTGTAGGGCGACCCGACGTTGTTCTTCGCGAGCCACGGCGCGTTCGCGGGCGCGGGCTCCGTGGAGCCGGCGGACGGCGGGCCGAAGCCGGGGCCCGCGTCACTGTTGTACGTGGGGTGCGCCGGAGCAGCCGCGCTGGAAGCCTGAGCCGCGCCCTGGGCCCCGGGAGCCGCCGCGGAAGGACCCGCGGACGCCGCCGGCCCCTCGAAGGTGGAGGCCGAAGACGCGAGCGCCGCCTTCTGCGCCGGGGCCGCGCCGCCCACCGCGGACGCGGCACCCTCGGCGCCCTGGCCCAGGCCCGCGGGCGACTGCGTCTGGAGCATCTTCACCAGCTGCGAGAGCTGGCTCACCAGCTGCGACAGCTGCTTCTCGAAGCCCCCGCCGGAGGCGCCACCTGGCCGGCTCGGACCCGCCTCGAAGGAGTCGGTCATCAGCATCCGGCGCAGGTCGTTCCGGGGCTGCTGCGCCGAGGTGCCCACCACACCCTGAGCCGAAGCGGCGGCCGGCTTGAGCTGGGAGAGGCTCGAGGAAGGCTGGAAGGAGGACGCGCGGTTCAGGGAGGAGATGGACATGCCGGAACCCAAGAGCAGGACGCATGCCAGCCCCCGGGCTCCGTGAATTCAGTCACTTGAGCCGAGCGCCCCCCGCCCATCGCGATGACGCCATTCACCAGCTGATGGCTGGCGTCACCAGGGGGCTCCAGCCAGCGCCCGCCGCTCGAGTGCACCGGACAGGCCTTCATCGACGAGGGCAGACCCGATGTGACAACGGCGGCCATGGCGAAGCACTGGGTGTCCGACCAGGCCTGCCTGGTAGTGGACCGCTGCCTCCAGCTGTTCGGCGGCTCCGGTTATATGAAGGAATACCCCATCGCCCATCTGTTCGCGGACACCCGCGTCCTGCGAATCTTCGCCGGCGCGAACGAGGCCATGAAGGAGCTCGTCGCCCGGTCCCTGTAGCCCCTCCCTTCTCACAAGGAGGCTCCCCGTGAGCCAGGAAGCATTCATCTTCGACGCCGTCCGTACCCCTCGCGGCAAGGGCAAGAAGGGCGCCCTGCACGGCACCAAGCCGGTGTCGCTGCTCGTCGGCCTGGTGGACGCGCTCAAGCAGCGCCACCCGAACCTGGACCCGAAGTACATCGACGACGTGGTGCTGGGCGTCGTGACCCCCGTGGGCGACCAGGGCGCGGACATCGCGCGCACGCTGGTGCTGGCCGCGGGCCTGCCGGAGACCACCGGCGGCGTGCAGCTCAACCGCTTCTGCGCGTCCGGCCTGACGGCGGTGAACATGGCCGCGCAGCAGGTGCGCTCCGGCTGGGAGCACCTGGTCATCGCGGGCGGCGTGGAGAGCATGTCCCGCGTCCCCATGGGCTCTGACGGCGGAGCGTGGGCCATGGACCCCGCCACCAACTACGACACCTACTTCGTGCCGCAGGGCATCTCCGCGGACCTCATCGCGACCATGGAGGGCTTCACCCGCGAGGACGTGGACCGCTACGCCGTGCGCTCGCAGGAGCGCGCCGCGCACGCGTGGAAGAACGGCTACTTCCAGAAGTCCGTCGTCCCCGTGGTGGACCAGAACGGGCTCACCATCCTGGACCGCGATGAGCACATGCGCCCGGACTCCACCGTGGCCTCGCTGGGCCAGCTGAGCGCGTCCTTCACCACCATGGGTGAGATGGGCGGCTTCGACGCGGTGGCGCTCCAGAAGTACCACGCGGTGGAGCGCATCAACCACGTGCACACGCCGGGCAACTCCTCCGGCATCGTGGACGGCGCGGCGCTGGTGCTGGTGGGTTCGGAGAAGGTGGGCAAGACGCTGGGCCTCAAGCCTCGCGCGCGCATCGCCGCCGTGGCCACGTCCGGCGCGGAGCCCACCATCATGCTCACCGGCCCGCTGCCGGCCACCCGCAAGCTGCTGGACATCGCCGGCCTGTCGGTGAAGGACATCGACCTCTTCGAGCTCAACGAGGCCTTCGCCTCCGTGGTCCTCAAGTACCAGAAGGACCTGGACATCCCGGACGAGAAGCTCAACGTCAACGGCGGCGCCATCGCCATGGGGCACCCGCTGGGCGCCACCGGCGCCATGATCCTTGGAACCGTGGTGGATGAACTGGAGCGGCGCAACGCGCGCCGCGCGGTCGTCACCCTGTGCGTCGGCGGCGGCATGGGTGTGGCCACCCTCGTCGAGCACGTCTGAACCCTCCCTCCCCTTTCAAAGACTTTCGAGCGAACACCATGAGCGAACAGAACACCCTGCGCTGGGAACAGGACGCGGACGGCATCGTCGTCTTGACGCTGGACGACCCCTCCCAGTCCGCCAACACCATGAACGCCGCCTACGTGAAGTCCATGCGCGCGGCGGTGGACCGGCTGGTGAAGGAGAAGGACACCCTCACCGGCGTCGTCCTCACCTCCGCGAAGAAGACCTTCTTCGCGGGCGGCGACTTGAACGACCTGCGCAACGTGAAGAAGGACGCGGCGAACCAGGTCTTCAACCTGGGCCAGGAGATCAAGGCGCAGCTGCGCACGCTGGAGACCCTGGGCAAGCCCGTGGTCGCGGCCATCAACGGCGCGGCGCTGGGCGGCGGTCTTGAAATCGCGCTCGCCTGTCACCACCGCATCCTCGCGGACGTGAAGGGCGCGCAGGTGGGCCTGCCGGAGGTGACGCTGGGCCTGTTGCCCGGCGGCGGCGGCGTGGTGCGCACGGTGCGCATGCTGGGCATCACGGACGCGCTGATGAAGGTGCTGCTCCAGGGTCAGCGCTACCGCCCGCAGGAGGCGAAGGAGCTGGGGCTGGTGCATGAGGTGGTGCCGTCCGTGGACGCGCTCCTGCCCGCGGCGAAGGCGTGGGTGAAGGCGAACCCGAAGGCGCAGCAGCCGTGGGACCAGAAGGGCTACAAGATCCCCGGCGGCACGCCGTCCCACCCGGCGTTCGCGGCGAACCTGCCCGCGTTCCCCGCCAACCTGCGCAAGCAGATCAAGGGCACGAACATGCCCGCGCCGCGCGCCATCATGGCGGTGGCGGTGGAGAGCACGCAGGTGGACGTGGACACCGCGTTCACCATCGAGTCGCGCTACTTCACGGAGCTCGTCGTCGGCCAGGTCGCGAAGAACATGATTCAAGCGTTCTTCTTCGACATGCAGCACATCAACTCCGGCGGCGGCCGTCCCAAGGGCTTCCCGCAGCACACCGCGAAGAAGGTGGGCGTGCTGGGCGCGGGCATGATGGGCGCGGGCATCGCCTACGTGTGCGCCAAGGCCGGCATCGACGTGGTGCTCAAGGACGTGAGCCTCGCCGCCGCGGAGAAGGGCAAGAGCTACTCCGTCAAGCTGGTGGAGAAGGCCGTCTCCAAGGGCTCCGTCACGAAGGAGAAGGGCGACGCGCTCCTGGCGCGCATCACCCCCGCGGAGGACCCGGCCGCGCTCGCGGGCTGCGACCTGGTCATCGAAGCGGTGTTCGAGGACGTGAAGCTCAAGCACAAGGTCTTCCAGGAGATTCAAGGCGTGGTGGCCCCGGACGCGGTGCTGGGCTCCAACACCTCCACCCTGCCCATCACCCTGCTCGCGGAGGGCGTAAGCCGGCCGCCGGACTTCGTCGGCATGCACTTCTTCTCCCCCGTGGACAAGATGCCGCTCTTGGAGCTCATCGCCGGCAAGCAGACCAGCGACGCGACGCTGGCGAAGGCCATCGACATCGCGGTGCAGATTGGCAAGACGCCCATCGTCGTCAATGACAGCCGGGGCTTCTTCACCAGCCGCGTGATTGGCACGTTCCTCAACGAGGCCGTCGCCATGGTGGGCGAGGGCATCGCGCCCGCGTCCATCGAGCAGGCGGGACTCCAGGCGGGCTACCCCGCCGCCCCGCTCCAGCTGGTGGATGAATTGACGCTCACGCTGCCCCGGAAGATCCGCCAGGAGACGAAGGCGGCCGTGGAGGCCGCGGGCCAGCCGTGGACGGACCACGGCAGCTACGCGGTGATGGACGCGATGATCGACCAGCACGGGCGCAAGGGCCGCTCCACGGGCGGCGGGTTCTACGACTACGCGGACGGCAAGCGGACGAACCTCTGGCCGGGGCTGACGCAGCACTACACGAAGCCCGGGTACACCATCCCCTTCGAGGACATGAAGGAGCGGATGCTCTTCGCGGAGGCCATCGACACGGTGCGCTGCTTCGACGAGGGCGTGCTGCGCTCGGTCGCGGACGCGAACGTGGGCTCCATCCTGGGCATCGGCTTCCCGCCGTGGACGGGCGGCGTGGTGCAGTACATCAACGGCTACGAAGGCCCGTCCGGCACGGGGCCGCGCGGCTTCGTCATCCGCGCGCGCCAGCTGGCGGAGCGCTACGGGAAGCACTTCCTGCCTCCGGCGTCCCTGGTCGCCAAAGCTGAGCGTGGAGAGCTGCTCGAGTAACCCCGCCCCCACACAAGAGGTCGCCCCATGAGGCCTCAGCGGGAGCATGACGTGCAGGCACCCGTCAACGGCGCCGGGGGCGTGTCTGGGAAGAACAAAGGGCCCGGAACGGTTGTGTTCCGGGCCCTCGCGTGTTCGTGGATGTTGGCGTCTTGGGTCAGAGCACGCCCGGTGCCGCCTTGGCCTGCGTCTTGGCGAAGATTTCACGCAGGCGGGTGGCGACCTTGGGCATCACATCCTCGAAGGCCATCTCGGTGGACTGCCGCAGGGCCTCCTGTCCCGCGGTCGCCCCACCGAGCCACGCCGAGGCCGCCTTGCTCTTCTGGGATTCGCCCTCGATCAGGTCACTCACCTGGACGGAGTCCTGGCTCCCCCGGGAGCGCACCGTCAGCTTCAACTGCGACACGAAGCCACCGCCGTTGACGTCGAAGTGCTGGATCTCCGGGACGATGAGCACGTCCGCGTCGCCCATGTCCTCGGGGCCGGAGGCCTCCTGGACGGACTGGAAGACGGTGCCCAGCATCTGCGGGAAGCTGCGCGTGAGCCCTTCGCCAATGGTGATGTTCCAGGTGTGCCCGGCGCCCAGGACGAAGTAGCTGTCCGAGTCGATGCGCGCCTTCTGCTCGGGGGAGATGAAGTAGCGCGCGCGGAGCGCCAGCGGCGTCCCCGCGTTGGACATGGGGGCGGGGCTCGGCCGCACCTGGTGGGTACAGCCGACGAACGCGAGCAGCGCGAACAAAGGCAGAACAAGGTTTCTGGGCATGGCGGCTTCATAGCCCATTCCTCCCTTCCCTCCCATTGACCAAAAGCATGAAAAACCCGTTTGATTCAGCCATGCTCAATCAAACCCCTGAGTACCAATCCTGTATCCAGAGTTCCGAACGGGTATCCTGGCGTCTGGATGAGCTATTGCCCAGGGACACCGTGCTCGACTTCAGCCGCCGGTTCCTTTCGGATGCGCTGACCGGGACGGAAGCCATCCCCTTCCTGAGCGCGGAGGAGCGGCTGATGTTGAATCACATCCGCTCCAACAGCTACGCGCACCTGTTCCTGTTCCTGGAGGAGTACGCCGTCGCCCTGGCCGCCCAGCGCGCCGGCCTGGAGCTTCACGGGAACGCGACGCACATGCGGGCGCTGCTGCGCTTCACCGAGGAGGAGCTGAAGCACCAGCAGCTCTTCGCGCGCTTCACCGGCGCGTTCGCGAAGGGCTTCAAGGTCGCCCCTGCCCTGCTCGACAACCAGGTGGAGGTGGCCCGGGCCATCATGGCGAAGTCGAACCTGGGCGTGCTGATCTTCAACCTGCACATGGAGCTGATGACGCAGCAGCACTACCAGGAAACGGTTCGCGGAAACAAAGACGAGACGCTGGATCCGCTGTTCTGCAACCTGCTCAAGCACCACTGGCTGGAAGAGGCGCAGCACACCCGGCTGGACTTCCTGGAGGCCCAGAAGATCCTCGCCGAGGCGCCCGAAGCCCTGGACGCGGCCCTGACCGAATACGCGGAGCTGCTCCAGGCGCTGCGCGGCACCCTGAACGCGCAGCTCGCGTTGGATCTCCAGACGCTGGAGAAGGCGGTGGGGCGCGCGTTCACGCCCACCGAACGCCAGCAGTTGTCCGAGTCCCAGGAGCGTTCGTATGTCTGGGGTTTCATCGGGATGGGGATGAAGGCGCCCCTCTTCCTCTCCCGCCTGCGCGCGCTCTCTCCCCTGGCGGAGCAGCGCGTGCTGGAGCTGGCCCCGACGTACTACTGCGCCTGAGCCGGCCCCCCGCTGAAGCTCAGCGAGCGCCCGGGCCCGCCGCGGGCCCGGGGGTGAGGACTCCCTACCCGACCAGACGTGGGAGCAGGCCATCGGTGGCCGCCCCTGCCTGCGCCTGGCGCCGTCCTCCGCCATCCGAGCCGGTGAGCGCTGACGGGCCCGGTTGGCGGGACAGCCGGGAGGCTGGAGCCGTGCACGGCCCATGCGCATCCATTCCCCATGCTGGCTCTTCGACAGTGTGGACTTGGTTGGCTGGCGTTGTCCGTGGCCTGGCCGGTTTACGCGGCGGACCCCGCGGTGTGGGGCGAAGGGATGATGGTGAAGGTCCGCCCCGACGACACCACGCCAGGAAGCAGCACCGAGGTACGACTCACCGCCGCGCGCAATGAGTTCGTCTCCTTCCAGGTGGCGTTGCACGGCGGGGACCTGGGCCTGCGGGGCGTGCGCGCCCACCTGCCCGGGCTGGTGGGGCCCTCGACGCTGACGGGGCCGGACGTGACGCTGTACCGGCAGGCGTACCTCACCATCCTGCAGGCCTCCGAGCCCGGTCAGCCGCTGGGGCGATGGCCGGACGGGCTGGTGCCGGACACGGATGAGATCGCCAGGGAGCCGCGCAACGCCTTTCCCTTCGACGTGCCCGCGCACGAGGCGCGAGCCGTCTGGGTGGACGTGCACGTGCCCGCGAGCGCCCCGCCGGGCGAATACACGGGCACGGTGACGGTGGAGGCGGAGGGCGGCTTCCAGCGGCAGGTGACCGCGAGGCTGACGGTGGTGGACGCGGCGATGCCGAGCACGTCCTCGTTGGCCTCGGCGTTCCCCCTGTTGCCGACGCAGGTGTGCCGCGCGCACCTGGGCCGGAGTGAATGCACGCCCGCGGAGCTCCAGCCGCTGCTTGTGCGCTACCAGCAGCTGTCGCTGGAGCACCGCCTCACGCAGCCCAAGCTCTACCTGACCAGGCCCGGGCCTCAAGGCTGGAGCGAGTTCGACGCGACGTGGGGACCCAGCCTGGATGGCACCGCGCCCACGCGGCTGTCCGGCGCGCGGATGACGAGCGTGGAATACGCGGGCCCCTTCACCGCTGGCGGCCTGGAGGCCTTCGCCGGGCACATGCGCGAGCGCGGCTGGCTGGAGCGTGCCCATGCGAAGATTGGCGATGAGCCGTTCGACGCGCTCTCCTTCCAGCTGGTGCAGGCCACCGGGACGCTGGTGCGGCAGGCCGCGCCCGGCCTTCGCACCCTGCTGACGGTGAACTCCCTCCAGCTGAAGCGCAACGCCATGGAGTCCCTCGTGGACATCGCGGTGCCGCTGGTGAACCACCTGGAGGGCACGACCCCGGACTACCTGGGTGACCAGAGCCCGACGTACGCGGACTTCCTCTCACGTCCCGGAACGGAGTTGTGGATGTATCAGAGTTGCTCCAGCCACGGCTGCGCGCCCGGAAGCCACATGCCGGAGAACCAGCCGGGGTCGGGCTGGCCGTCCTACATGGTGGACCGCCCCTCGGCGAAGGCCCGCGCGATGCAGTGGCTGGCCTTCCTCTTCGGCGCCAGCGGCGAGCTGTACTACGAGACAGGGGCCCTGCTCCCCACGGCGTGGACGGACCAGTACCACTTCGGTGGCAACGGGGACGGGACGCTGTTCTACGCGGGCACGCCCGAGATGATTGGCGGGAAGACGGACGTGCCGGTGGCATCCCTGCGCCTGAAGCTCATCCGCCAGGGCATGCAGGACTATGAATGGCTCAAGGCGGTGAGTGACGCGGGAGACCCGGCCTTCGCGCGCCAGGTGGCGCGGGAGCTGCTCCCCAACGCGTGGCAGGTGCCGGATGACGGCGCCCTGTTCGATGCGGCGCGGCTGCGGCTCATCCAGCGCTACGGGGAGCTGACCACCGGAAACCCAGCCGCCCCGCGCATGGGCGGGGCGCCTGTCTCCATGCCCCTGGAGCCGCAGGTTCCAGGCGGTCCGGGGCAGCCGGGCGGGGAAGGCAACGCGAACGGCTGCGGCGCGGCCCCTGGCGTCTCCGTGGCGGGGGTCCTGCTATGGGCGGCCTGGGCGCTGGGCAGGAGCCGCCGGGCGCGGGGGCGGCGGCCGGGCGGAGGCCCCCGGTCCTCGTCCAGACACTCCAGGTCGAAGCGCGTGAACGGCGCGGTGCCACGGCCTGACGCGGCTCCTTGAAGGACCTGCGTCGCATCAGCGCCGTGGACAGCGAGAGCGGGACATGGCTCCAGTTTGAAGTTCTTCCCATCGGCATGAGCCTCCACCGGAGGCCCAGCGGCTCGCGACCCTGGAGGCAGCACGCTACGCCCTGCCCTCCTGACCTCCCGAGCGTGAACGGCGGCGCCGCATCACGCACCAGGTGAACATCAGCAGCCCGCTCCAGCTGAGGCCCGCGGAGGTTTCGCTGCTCGCGCCACAGCCGCAGCCTCCCGCGGGGAGCGGCTCGTCAGGAGGCGGCTGGACGCGCGCGGCCACGCTCACCGGGAAGGTGCAGGTGGCGCTGTTGCCCGCGTCATCCGTGGCGGTGACCGTCACCTGCGTCGTCCCCACGGGGAACACGGTGCCGGAGGCGTGGCTGTAGCTCAGCGTCGGAGTGGATGCCGGGGCCCGCGCGATGGCCGCCGGGTAGTCCACGGCCAACCCCTCCGAGGGCGCATCCGCCTTCTGCACCGGCGCGGGGCAGGTGAGCACCGGAGCGGTGGTGTCCTGGATGATGACGGTGAAGGAACAGGACGCCGTGTTGCCCGCGTCGTCGGTGGCGGAGAGGACGACCTCGGTCGTGCCCAGGGGGAAGAGGCTGCCGGGGGCGTGGCTCAGCGACACACCGGGAGACGCCGTCACCGTGTCGCGCGGAGCGGGCACGGAGAAAGCGACCTGGGTGCCCGTGACGGCCTGGGCCTCGCGGGTCAACGGACCGGGGCAGCCCACGTCCGGCGCCGTGGTGTCCCGCACCGTGACGGTGAAGGCGCACTGACCGATGTTGCCCGCCGCGTCCGTCGCCTCCGCGCTGACGCGAGTGGTGCCCAGCGGGAAGAGCGCCCCGGGCTCATGGCTGAGCACGAGCACGGGCACGGCCGTAACCCCATCCACGGCCGTGGGGGCCACGAAGTCCACGGCGGTGCCGTTGCGCCCCGTCGCCTCGGCGATGACATCCGCGCCACAGGAGAGGACCGGAGCCGCTGTGTCACGCACCGTCACGGTGAAGGTGCAGCCGGACGTGTTGCCGGACCCATCCGTCGCGGTGGCGCTCACCCGAGTGGAGCCCAGCGGGAAGACAGCGCCGCTGACATGGCTCAGCGCCACCTGGGGCTCGGCCGTGACCGCGTCCGCGGCGGTGGGCATCGGGAAGACAACCGAGGCGCCAGAGGGGCCCGTCGCCTCGGCCACCACGTCCGCGGCGCACGACACGGACGGCGCCTGCGTGTCGCGCACGGTGACGGTGAAGCCGCAGGTGTCCGTGCGGCCCAGCCCGTCCGTGACGGTCGCGCTCACGGACGTCACCCCGAGCGGAAACTCCGTCCCGGAGTCCTGGCTGTACGTCACGGCGAGCGGTCCACGTCCAGAAGGCGTCGCGGACGGGTAGACGACGGAGGCGCCCCCGGCGCGGGTGGCCTCCGCCGCGAGCGGCGCGGGACAGGTGATCGTGGGCGGAGGCGGCAGGACCACGGTGACGGTGAACGTGCACGCGGCGCTGTTGCCTGCACCGTCTGCCGCGACGACCCGCACCTGCGTGCCGCCCACGTCGAAGTGCGAGCCCGACGCGGCGCTGTACGCCACCGTGACATCCGACACCGGATCCGAAGCGCTCGCCGCCGCGTAGGTGACGGTGGCGCCCTGGAGGCTCGTGGCCTCCACCGTGACGTCCGCCGGACAGGACAGCGCGGGCGGCGTCGTGTCCCGCACCGTGACGGGAATGGAGCAGGTGGCGGAGTTGCCCGCCGCGTCCGTCGCCGTGGCCGTCACCGGCGTGGTGCCCAAGGGGAACGTGCTGCCGCGCTCGTGGCTCAACGACAGCGTGGGCGCGGCCGTGACGGCATCCGTGGCCGTGGGTGCAGGGAAGTCCACCGGAGCCCCGGTGCGTCCCACGGCCTCCGCCACCACCTCCCCTGAGCACGTGAGCTCCGGCGCGGTGGTGTCCCGCACGGTGACGGAGAAGCCGCAGGAGGCCGTGCGCGCGGCGCCATCCACCACCGTGGCCGTGACGGTGGTGCTGCGCAGCGGGAACCCACTCCCGGACTCATGGCTGTACGTCACGGCGAGCGGAGGCATGCCCACGGCACTGGCGGCCGGATAGCTCACGGACGCGCCCGAAGCAGAGGTGGCCTCGGCGACCACGTCCCCCGGACAGGTGATGCTCGGGGGCCCATGGGCGCACGTTCCGCCCCCGCACGTTCCTCCCTCGCACGCGCTCTGACAGCAGACGCCCTCCACGCAGAAGCCGCTGGTGCAGTCCGGGCCATTGGCGCACTTCGCGCCGCTCACGGGGTCGGACACGAGCCGCAGCTTGATGCGCAACTGCGCGGCCACCACGTCATACGGATCATACGCCACCAGGAAGCGACCCCGCCCCCAGGATGCGACCGCCGGCACCGCCGTGCCCGATACGATCGTGGAGATGTCGGAGATGAGGAACCGCGCCGCGTCCACCGGCGTGAGGTCTGGCATCAGCTGCCCGCCCAGGAGCTGATTCGCGGAGGGCTCCCGCCAGACCAACAGATAGGCATTGCCATCGAACGCCAATGCAGGGCCGCCCTTGGAGGCACTGCCCGCGAAGAGTTCGCGACCCGCGCCGTCCAAAAGGGCTCCATCCTGGGCCTTGACCCGCGCGCCGTAGAGCCTCGATGGGGTCCCGCTCACCGCGTCGTACCAAACGACCAGGAAGTGGGTTCCATCGAAGGCCACGGCGGAAGAGCGCTGCAGTTCGGCGCGGGTCGTGACCGGAAGGCTCGGACTGTCCGCGACGGTGCCGTCCGAGGCGCGCACGCGGGCGGCACGGATGTCCGGATTCGAGCTCCCGTTGCGGTAATCCGTCCAGGTCACCAGGAAGTAACCGCCACCAAAGGCAACCGCGGGAGTGCCCTCGTCGTAGCTCCCCCGCGACACCGCGATGCCGGAGGGGTCCAGCACGGCCCCGTCCGAGGCCCGGACCCGCGCGCCATACACATCCTTCGTCCCGCCCGTGCCGTTCCGGTAGTCCTCCCACGTGACGAAGAACAGCCCGGCGCCGGCGGCCACCCTCGGATAGAACTGCGAGTTGGACGCGGAGCTGATGGCGATGGGGGCGGACTCCAGCACCACTCCATCCGATTCCCGGACACGCACGCCCAGGATGTCGTAACCGGAGCTACGGCCGGTCATGCCGTCCATCCACGCCACCAGGAACTGGCCCCCTGAGAAGCTGACGGTGGGATTCGTCTGGGAATTGATGGCGCCCGTGGCGATGGGGATGGCCACCGGATCGAGCACGACGCCGTCCGAGGCCCGCACCCGAACGCCGTAGATGTCGTAGTACCCGCCGCGGTCACGCGAGTCCTGCCACACCACGAGGTAGCTGTCCGCGCCCGCGGCCACAGCGGGCTCCCTCTGGGAGTTGGCCTCCACGGAGAGCGACAGCGCAGGGGTGTCGAGCACCGCCAGGTCCGAGCTTCGCACTCGCACGCCCAGGATGTCGTTGTAGCCCGCGGAGAGGTTCCCCCAGACCACCAGGAACCGGGTGCCATCGAAGACCGTCGCCGGGACTTGCTCGTAATGCGTGGGGGACGCGGCCAGGGCCACCTCCTGCCCCAGCACCGTGCCGTCCACGCCGACCCGAAGGCCAAAGAGATCCGACTGGGAGCCGAGCGCCCGCTGCCACACGACCAGGAACTGGCTTCCATCGGAAGCGCTGGAGCTCGAGTACTGGTTGAACGAGCCGGTGGCCAGCGCGAGTCCCTGCGGGTCGAGCACCGCGCCATCCGCCCCGCTCACCCGCGCGCCGAAGATGCCGCTCCGCCCAAGACGCGTGTCATCCCAGGTCACGAGGGAAGTGCCCGCAACGGAGGCGATGGAAGGCCGGTCCTGGCTGCCCGTCGCCGTAGAGATGGCAATCCCCGCAGGGTCTAGCACCGTGCCGGCGGTGCTGACCCGGGCCCCGTAGAGATCCGAACCGCTGTTCCGGCTGTCAGACCACGCGACCAGGAACTGGCTGCCGTCGAAGCTCACTGCGGGGAAGCCCTGGGTGCCGGGCGCGGTGGAGATGGGGATGGAGCTGCCAAGCACCCCACCCTCCGACGCCCTCAGTCGCACGCCGTAGATGTCGCTATTGGAGTTCCGGTAATCGCCCCAGACGACGAGGTACTGGTCGCCACCGAAGGCGATCGCCACCGAGTTCGCGGCCAACGTGGTGTTGGCCACCACGAACGAACTCCCCACGTGCTGCCCCGTGGCGCCGCTCACCCTCACCGCCCGGATGCCGCCGAACTCCTCCCAGGCCACGACGAAATCGTTTCCGTTGGAGGCCACGACGGGATTGGACTGGGAGCCCCACCCCGTGGCCAGGGGCAAGCCCGGCAGGTCCAGCACCGCACCATCCGAGTTGCGTACGCGGGTGCCCACGACATCGTAGTCGATGTCGTTGTGGATGACCCATGCCACCAGGGAGATGCCATTGCCCACCGCGACAGCAGGATTGGTTTCACCGACGCCAGTCGCGGTGGGCACCGGTGCATCAGGGCTCAACTCCGGCGAGATGATCGGATCCAGCACCGCCGGGAAGGCCGACGCCTCCAGCACCCGCGCCGGCACGCGCAGCACCAGCGCCTGCCCCTCCCGCAAGGACGCCACGGGGATGCGCGTGCCCGCCGCGTCCACCCAGGTGGCCCGGCCGTATCTCACGCCCAGCCCTGTCTGACGGTCCACGAAGTGGTGTCCCTGCGCCGTCTCGCTGACGTACTCCATCCCCGTCAGCTCCACCCGGACCTCCAGGTCGCCCGAGCCCTCCGGCCGCGCCGCCAGCTCCCAGCGCTGCTCCAGGCCCGCGTCGCCATTCTGGAGGACCTCCACCACCGGCCCCCGCTCCAGCGCCAGCGCCCCGTCGTCGCGCACCGACGTCCGCGCGGCCTTCGCCAGCGACCGGCCATCCCGCGAGACCGACGCCGTCCTCACCCGCAGCGGCGAGCCGGTGACGGGGGCCTCCTGGCCTTCCGTCACATGGCGCGGCGAGACCTGCACCGTCCCACCGGCGTCGACGCGGACCGAGTACGTCCCCTGCCCGCTCGTGAAGGCCCCGGACTCCGCGCGGAAGGACTGGCGCACGCGGCGGATGACCGCCTGGAAGTCGATGGCCGGTGAGACGTCCACCGGAGCGGAATCGCCAGTGGACGCGGGAGCGCTGGATGCGGGCTCCACGGGCAGCTGCGTGGGAGTACAGGCGGTGAGGAGCAACACCAGACCGGCCGCGAGCGCGGAAGTCAGACGGAGACAATGGCTGGAGGCCATGAGGACTTTCAGTGCGGGAAGAGGTGTCAGCCCATGCGCGACGGTGCGGCACGCCGACAAGGACAGACACTACCTGAAGGCCGCCCCCTTCGATAAGTCGGTGCGCCCTGACCCGGGCCCGGAAGCGCGCGAATCACAAGCACGTTTTGAATGCCTTCCATGTTTCGCGGCGTCCGCCACTCCCATGAAGCCCGCGGGGTCGGTTCAGGGGTAGATTCCAGGGCATGAAGACGCTTCCCGCCCTCGCACTGCGAGTGACCGCCCTGTCCCTGCTGTCCGGCTGCGCGACGCTCGACACGTCGAACATGTCGCCCTCCTGCCGCGACCAGTACGACGCCTGCCTCAACAGCTGTCAGCCTCGCGGCCGGCCCGCATCGCGGCAGCCGCCGGACTCCGCGCAGGGCTACGCGGAGCGGCTCACCCCCGATACGCAGACGCCGGCCTGCACCGACGCCTGCAAGCAGCAGGCGAAGACCTGCTCCTGAGCCCATGGCCCCGGAGCGCTACGAGACGCTGGACGGCTCCACGCCGGACGTCACCCCACTGGCGGCGGAGGTCGGGCTCAAGCAACCGTTGAGCGCCTTCACCCTGCTGGAGGGAGGCGACGTCTTCGAGTCACGCGGAGGCCGCCCCCCCGCGGAAGGCCCCGCGCGGGCCCGCGCCTATGTGAGCGCGAAGCTGGAGCTCAAGCCGTACGGCGCCCCGGCGGCGCAGGTGAAGCGGGTGCAGGAGGAGCTCATCCGGCAGCTCGCCGGGAACCTCCAGCTCATCGCCCGCATGGAGGCCGCGAGGCCCCTGACGCTGGAGCTGATTCCCCCCGGGCACGCGCTGGCGAAGTACGGCTATCCCCGGGCCGTGTCCCCCCAGGCCGCGGGCCTGTTCTGGGATCATCCGGACTGGCCCCGGGCGCGGATCGCGCTGCGGCAGGACCGGCTGGAGTCGGAGCAGTACCTGGTCTTCCACGAGATGGCGCACGCCATCCAGGGGCTGGCCTTCACCCAGAAGGAGAGCGAGCTCATCTACCGCACGATGCTCCGCACGTACCGAAGCCGCGCGGCGGTGGACGAGGTCTTCGCCATCTACAGCGAGCGCGAGTTCGTCACCGGCGTCTCCGCGCACGACCTGCGCGCCCCCGGCGTGTACGGCATGGCCCGCCAGCGGTGGAACGAGGAGCACCTCTTCACCCGCTTCGTGCGAAACCTCTACTTCCCCTACAAACCCCTCGCGGGCGGCACGGCGGGAATGACTCCGTCCAGCTTCGGTTGAAGCGTTTTACCGGGCGCACGACGCCGCCCGGCTCGCGAGGCATGCGCGCGGATTGAAGCCCGATTCCGCCGCATGGTAGGAGGAGGCGAGCCGGTCGCCTCGACGGAACATCATGGACTCCCCCGGTGCTGAGCGGCCTCGTCGGCGGTTGACGCGAATCATCGCGGGCGCGGTCCTGAGCCTCCTCGCGGCGCTCGTCCTCCTGCTCATCGCGGTCGTGACCGCGCTCCACCACCTCGACCACCCCTGGTTGAAGCCGCACGTCGTCTCGCAGGTGGAAGCGGCCTCGGGCGTGCGGCTGGACTACCAGACCGCGCGGATCGACGTGCTCTCCGGGCTGCGCCTGGAAGGCCTGGTGGTGCGGACCCCGCCGCCGTTCCAGGACGTCGCGCCCGAGCTCCTGCGCGTCGGCACGCTGGAGGCCGCGTGGTCTTTCGGAGCCCTGGTGAAGGGGCCGGTCCGGGTGGAGCGGGTGGCGGTGCGCGACGCGACCGTCGTCCTGGTGGCGGATGACAAAGGGACCACCTCGCTCACGAACCTGACCGGACCGCCGGAGCCCGAACCGGTGGAGGAGGTGTCCCCCGGAACCACCCGGCAGGTCGCGGACCTCTTCGCCTCCCCGTTCCCGGTCTCGGACATCGCGCTGTCGAACGTGTCGCTGGCGTATGTCCGCGTCCAGGGCGGCGCGGTGGTGGACCGCTGGTCGCTGCGCGGGCTCGAAGCCGGAATCGAAGCGAAGCCGCGGGACAAGAGCTGGAAGCTCCTCGTGGACCTCGGCAAGGCCGGGAAGCCGCTGGCCGTGACGCTGAACCGTGAAGCGCCCGCCGCCGAGGCCCTGCTGGAGCTGGCCCTGTCGGTGGAAGCGGGCACGGACGCCGCGCACGTGAAGGTGGACCTGGACGTCGCGAAGCAGACCTTCGATCCGCGCTTCACGCTCCGCTCGCTGCTGCACGGCGCGGTGACGGCGAAGTTCGACGCCGTAAAGCAACACACCACCGTCGAGCTGGAGCGCACGCAGCTGACCGACAGCGCCGAGGTGCAGGCCCGGCTGGTGCTCCCGGATGCGTCGGAGGTTCCTCCCGTCCTGACGCAGGCCCTGGCGGACGTGGACCTCGGACGGCTGATGCAATGGATCCCCGCGGACCTGCGCCCGTTCACGCTGGAGCGCGGCAAGGTGCACCTGGAGGCGCGCGAGGTCACGCTCAGCGACCTGCCCCAGCTGGGAGCCCAGGGCCGGCTCGGGCTGGACGTCGACATGGCGAAGCTCCTCCTCGTGCAGGAGGCGCTCCGGGTGGAGCTTGGCGATGGACGCCTCTCACTGACGGCGACCCCGGATGCGCCCCAGGGACTGGCCGCACGGCTCGCGTTCGCGATCCAGGGGCTGGACGTCGGGGGCGCCACGCCGCTCCGCGTTCCAAAGGCCTCCGGAGAGCTGACGGGACATCAGCTGCGGCCCGACCTCGCCTCGCCCTTCAGGGCCGCGGGGGACGCGGCCCTGTCCGCCAGGGTGGAAGCCTTGGATGTCCGTGCCTCCGGATACCGAGCGCTGGCGGAGCGCCTGGGCATCAACCTCCAGGTGCCCCTGACGGCGAAGCCCCCCTTCGCGCTGAAGGCGGACCTGCCCGTGGAGGCGCTGCGGATCACCGCCGAGGGCCGCGAGGTGCTGAAGGGTCCCGCGCGCGTGCGGCTCCACGTGACGGACGCCTTCCCCTCGCTGGAGGAGCCACGGCTGAGCAGGGCTCGCGCACGGCTGGAGCTGGACGTGGACACGCTGCACGCATCGCTGGACGCCACGAAGGGCACCGACGACGTGGCGTACACGCTGGAGGCCCTGCTGCCGGACCTCGTCATGGCACGGCCCTTCATCCCGGATGACGTCGCCGCGAGGCTCCCCTGGAAGCAGCTCGCCGTGGCGCTGACCTCCAAGGGCAGGCTGACGGCCCTCTTCGCCCCATCGCCGCGCGTGGATCACCAGACGGAGCTGCGCCTGCGGAAGGCGGGCTGGGACGACCTCTCGGCCGCCACCACCACCCTCGCGCTGCGCTCCCAGGGAGACGCGTGGAAGCACAAGGGGGACCTGGACCTGAAGGTCGAAGGGCTGCGCATTGGAGAGACCGACGCGGGCACCCAGCACCAGACGCTGACGTTCGACGTGGACCGCCGCAAGCTCTCGCTCAAGCTGGGCCTCAACGGCCGTGAGGGCCTGAAGGTCGCAGCCGACGCGGCGCTGGCGTTCAACCCGAAGGCCCGCGCGCTCCGCATGGACGTGAAGGGCGACTTCCCGCCGCTGGGCCCCCTGTCGCCGCTGCTGGCGAAGGCGCGGGTGCCCCCGGAAGTAGACCCCTCCAAGCTCGCGATGACCGGCGAGCTGCACGGCACCCTGACCGGGCTCATCACGCACCTGGGCTCCGACGGAAGCTTCCGCCTGGCCCCCATGCCTCCGCGCGCCGCCAGCTTCGAGGGCAAGGCCCACATGGACCTGCGCGGCGTGCGCTGGAAGCAGGCGGACCAGACCATCCACGTCCCTGCCCTGCGCTGGCAGGGCGAGTCGCACGCCGACGGCGCCCAGCGCACCGTCCGCACGACCCTGGCGGTGGAGAAGCTCACCGTCAGCATGAACGACCGCCGGTTCACCTTCGCGGACCTGTCCAGCGACAGCACCGCCACCTTCACCGACCAATGGGAGAAGGGGGACATCGAGCTGAAGCAGCTGGTGAAGGTCCGCTCGATGGAGCAGAAGCCGGCGCTGCCCTACCCCGTCCAGGACGTGGAGGCGTCGTTCTCCGTCGTGCGCAAGCCCACGGGCGTCATCCGCATCCCGGACCTGAAGCTGTCCAATGGGGGCACCCAGACGCTGCTGAAGGTCCGGGGGCGGCTCGACCTGAGCAACGAGCAGCAGCGCATGGGGCTGCGGGGCTCGCTGGAGCAGGACCTGGCCCACCTCGCGCGGCCCGGCCAGGTCGAAGGCAGCGGCAAGGTCACGGTGGACTTCCGCGTGGCGTCGCCGGACCTGGTGGTGTTCCGCACATCCTCCAACCTCAAGCTCCAGGACGTGAACGTGCGGATGCCCGAGTCCGGCATCGCGGTGGAGGCGCTCAACGGCGACGTGCCGCTGACGGAGAACGTGGAGGTCTCCCAGGATGGAGTGCGGCTCTTGAACGACCTGGACGTGAATCCGTACTCGATGCTGCGCTTCGCGGATCAACACCCGCTGCTCGCGCGCAGCGGCTTCATGTCCGCGGACCGCATCACCACGCCGTGGGTGACCATCGCGCCGCTGGCGGGCAACCTGGCCATCAACCAGAACGTGTTCTCCATGAGCCAGCTGGAGATGGGCGTCCGCGGAGGGCGCATCACCGGCCAGTGCATGCTGGACTGGCAGGGCAAGCACTCCACGCTGGAGGCCCACGTGCGGGCCACGGGCGTGAAGTCCTCCCGGGGCGAGCCCTTCGACGGCAACGCCGCCATGGTCATCTCCGCCAGGGACCGCAGCATCAACGGGCGCGCGGAGATCTTGCGCATCGGCAACCGGCACCTGCTGGACCTGCTGGACCTGGAGGACCCGCACCACACGGACCCCGCCACCAACCGCGTCCGCTACGCGCTGGGCCTGGGGTATCCGGAGCACGTGCGCGTGAGCTTCAAGCAGGGCTTCGGCAGCCTGCTCATCACCATGGGCGGCCTGGCCCGGCTGATCAGCATCAACGAGATCCGGGGCATCCCCCTGGGCCCCATCGTCGACCGCCTCATCACCTCCATGACCCCTCCAGAGGCCCTGCAATGAGACACCGTGGGTTGCTGCTCGTGGCCGCCCTCTCCGCGTCCGGGTGCATCAGCGCCCCGGAGATCGTCATGGTGGACCGGGCGACGGCGCTCGAGGAGCAGGCCGCGGGCTCGTACAAGGACGTGGAGCAGCGGCTGGCGCGCGCGGGCATGAACCCCACGCCGGTGCCGCTCACGCCCAACCAGCTGGAGGACCTGGGCATCCAGCCTCCACCGCTGGTGGAGAACCTGGGCAAGACGCAGGCGGACCGCATGGACGACCTGGTGCGGCGCCACTGCGTGGGTGAGGGCAAGGACGGGCTCTTGGTGGTCACCCGGCGCCAGTGCACGGCCGGGCGCGTGTCCGCGGATGACACCGCCCAGGTGGAGCGGGTGAACCGGGCCCGCCGCCAGCTGTGGCAGTGGATGAAGACCGTGCGCCCCGGCGTGCCGGAGGCGACGCTGCGCCAGAACTGGCGCCAGGCGCACGCGGAAGGCGTCGTCTGCGGCGGCTGGGTGGAGGCCGAGGACGGCACCTGGGGAGAGAAGAAGTGCTGACGCGCCCGGGCCCCTGGGTCCTGGCCCTGACCGTGCTCGTCGCGGGCGGCGCCTGGGCCCAGGACGACGAGAACGACGGAGGCATGGTCCTGCCCGAACGGCTCACCGTGGGCATGGGCGACCAGTTCCTGGGGCAGCTGGGGCCCGACGAGAACTCGCTGCTGTTCGTGTCCAACCGGGACATCGCGACGGAGGTCTTCGTCCAGGACCTGGAGAAGGGCCGCGAGCGCCGCCTCTTCGACGAAGGCGCGGACGTGACGTGGCCGCGCCTCAGCCCCAATGGCAAGCAGCTGCTCTACATCTCGTTCCGCACCCAGGCCGGCGGCCAGCTCTGCGTGAGGGACCTGCCAGAGGCGAAGGAGCGCCGCTGTCTGGAGGAGGAGCTCAGCGCGCTGCAGGCGGAGTGGATCGACGACACGCACATCGCGCTGGTGAGCCGCGCGACCATCCAGGGCGACCTGCGGCTGTCGAAGGTGGCGCTGGGGGCCGGGTGGCACGTGACGCCGCTGCTCGAGCGCAACCTGACCAGCCCCACCTTCTCTCCGGATGGGCGCTGGCTGGTGTACGTCCCGGTCCAACGCTCCGTGCAGGCGGTGGGGCCGGGCTTCGCCGCGCGAGCGGCGCCGCACCTGGAGGCCGTCCGGTTGGATGTCCCCGGCGCGGCCCCCATCCCGCTGACGCTGGACATCCCGGGGCAGACGGGCCAGCCGGTGTTCGCGCGCGACGGGCGCTCGCTGTACGTGGTGCAGTTCTTCACCGACTCCAACGGGGACGGGGTGATTGACGCGAGCGACAGCGGGGTGCTGTTCCGCGTGCCCTTCGCCTCCGAGCGCGACGACGCGCCCGCCCAGGCCGCCGCCGCCAGCCCGGACCAGCTCACCAGCGAGGCGTGGAACTGCGAGTACCCGTCCCCCACCGCCGTGTCCCTCATCACGACCTGTTCCCGGGGCCAGTCGCTGGACGTGTATCGGCTGCCGCTGGATGGCCAGGTGCCCGGCGCATGGGACGTGAAGCGCCTCAACGAGGAGCTGGGCATGGTGGGCCGGCGCGCGGATCAGCTCATCCTGTACCGACAGCGCCTGCTGCTCGAGACCCGGCCCAAGCTCCGCCGGTTGTTGATGATGCGCCTGAGCCAGCTGCACCTGGCCTACGGCGACTTCGACGCCGCGGACTTCTACGCCCGCCAGATGCCGAAGGTGGACGACCCCGTCACCGCCGGGCTGTCGGAGCCGTTGCGCATCCTCATCGCCCACCGGAAGGCCCTGAAGGAGCGCGACCGGGGCCGCATGGTGGACGAGTTGCAGGAGGCCGAGCGCCAACGCATGGCGGCCCTGGACCCCGCCGCCGCGCCCAGCCCGCCCTCCGCCGTCTACCAGCGCGTCGTGCGCAGCGAGCTGGCGCAATCATCCGGCGACTTCACGCTCGCCCGCCAGGAGCTGGAGGCCGCCCAGCTGACGGACACCACCCCGCGCGCGGTGCTGGAGGGCTGGTACGAACAGGCGGACGCGCTGTACCGCGAGCTCGATGACCGGCAAGCGCTGGTCGCCGCCGGCATCAAGCTCTCCCAGAACAAGGTCTTCAAGCAGGACGACCAGCTCGACTTCGCGCGCGGCGCGGTCCGCGCCCTGTACCGGGGACGCCCCTACGCGGAGGCGGACGCCGCCATGGCCCAGGCGCTCGCGGCGGAGCCTCCGGGGACGCCGTACGCGTTCGCCCTGGCGCTGGGCCGCCACGTCAATGCGTTGAACGAGGAGCGCCCTCCCCGCCCCGTCCGGGACGCCCTGGTCGCGTTCTACAAACAGCAGACGGATCCGCTCCGCCGCCGCATGGTGGTGCAGGACACCGCCGAGCGCGCGGCGAGCCTGGGCGCGGACGGCGTGATGGAGGCCCTGGCGACGCTCTACGTCGACGACGCGCCAGCCGGCACCGAGGAGCGGCGCCGGGCGGAGCGGCTGTTCCGCCGCGCGCTGATGGGCCGCGCCTACCGCCGCATGGCGCGGCAGCGGATGGACGAGGCGCGCGCGGACTTCGACCTGGTGACGCGGCGGACGGGCTCGCTGGAGAGCGCGGTCGAGTCCATGAGCCTGCGCCTGCGCGCGGGCGTCGCCCCCGAGGTGGTGATGAAGGAGGTCACCACGGAGGTGCCGGGCAAGGCCTGGTCGCTCTCGCACTTCGTGAAGGCCTACGTGACGACGCGCCGGCTGTCCAAGCTGGATGACGACGCCCACGCCCAGGCGGTGAAGACCGGCCTCGCGGAGCTGCGCGCGGCATGGCAGGAGCTCAAGAACCAGCGCGAGGTGCAGGCCCTCATGGGGGCCATCCACCACGAGGACTTCCTGCGCGGCCGCAACCCCGCAGCCGCCGAGCGCGCCAACCGGCACTACCTGGTCGCCCTGGACCTGGTGCGCAACAACGCGCGCTACAAGGCCATGATCCTCGGCGCGCTGGGGCTGCTGCACACGCAGGTGGGCAACTACCACATCGCCCTGGGCTACCTGGACGAGCGCGACAAGCTGCCCTACACGGACAACGGCGCGGGCTTGTCGGTCTCCCTGGCCCGTGCCCGGGCGCTCCTGCACGTCAACCGCGAGGCGGAGGCCGCGCAGGCGGCGGACAAGGCCCTGGCCACGGTGGAGGCCACGCCGAAGATGGAGCGGTTCCTCCCGTTGGTGACGGACCGCGCGGCGCTCTACAACCTGGCCGCGGGCCGGTTCGAGCGGGCCCTGACGCTCTACGACCGCGCGCTGCCCGGCATCGAAGCCGGCCCCCGCAACGAGGCGGGCCTGCGCAACCGGCTGGTGGTGCGGCTGGCCCGCTGCGGCGCGGCGCTGGGCGCGGACAAGCCCCAGCGCGCGCTGGAGGACCTGGACCAGGTGGACCGGGACCTGGCGACGCCCGCGGTGAGGGCCACGCTGAAGCAGGCGCGCGCCACGCCCAAGTTCGTGCAGCGCGCGTATCGCATCATCGCCGCGGGGCTGCGCGCAAACGCGGAGACACGGCTCGGGCGCATGGACGCCGCCGCCCGGGCGCTGGAGCAGCGGCGCGCGCTGTTCCTGGAGCAGTTCGACGAGCTGGATCGCGACGAGGACATCCGCGCGGTGACGCTGGCGGAGCTGCGGCTGGCGGAGAACGCCGTGGACCGCCGCGACCCGGCGCAGGCGGCGCGGTGGCTGGGCAAGGCGCTGGAGCACGCCGACTCGCTGATGGCGCGCACGCACGCACCCATCGATGCGGGCCAGCTGGACGTGCTCTGGTTCGCGGCGCAGCTGCAATCCGAGGACAAGACGCGGATGCCCTTCGACGTGCCCCAGCGGATGGAGCAGGCGCGGCGGACGCTCCTCGAGCAGCGCGACCCGGCGTGGCGCGCCTATCTGGCGTGGTTCAACATCTACCTGGCGCTCGACGGCAAGGTCCCAGCCCAGGCGCAGGAAATCCAGACGGCGTCTGAATAGCGGCTGCGAACACATTCGGTAACGCGCGAGACATCTTCGCGGCACATGGCGGGAGCACCTTGCACCATGTCAGCCCGGAAGCCCCGGGCCTGAGCGGCACGGGACGCCGTGGGGGACAAACCCCTCCCATGAGTCCCGCATGGTGTCCTCGTGCCATCAGGCCAAGGGCTTTCCGGGTGCGGTCATCACGCGCAATCTGGAGGCACCCATCACCATGAAGCGCCATCTGTTCATGCTGGGCCTGCTGTTCGCCGTTCCCACCTTCGCCGGATCCACCACCGCGACGCAGGACGCGTCCCAGGGCGCGCGCCGCCCGCCCCCGTTCGAGCGCAAGTCGCCCGTCCAGGTGCTCATCGACCACCGCCAGGACCTGGCCCTCACCGACGCCCAGGCCAAGAGCCTGAGTCAGCTTCAAACGGCGCTCGACGCGAAGAACGCGCCCGTGAAGCAGTCCCTGGAGGCCCTGCGCCCGTCCGCGCCGCCCGACCGGAACACCCAGGCCGCGCCGTCCGCCCAGGACCAGGCCCACCACGAGCAGGCCCGCGGCCTGTTCGAACAGCTCCGCGCCAACGACCTGGCGGCGTACCAGGAGGCCGAGCAGGTGTTGACGGACGCGCAGAAGACCCAGGCCCGCACGCTCCTGGAATCGGAGCGCCGCTCGCACGGCCTGGGCCACGGCGGCCGGGGCGGCCCTCCCCGGGGCGAATAGCCCCCCACCGCCAGTCCGGCCCCCTGCCCGCCGGGACGGCCGGAGACCCGGCGGCTTGGAGTGTCGTTTCCTGAAAGTCACGAACTCCCCGTCAGGATGTCAGACGTCCTCCGTATGGTGTCGGGCATGGAGGCGATGATGCAGACGATGTTGGTGTTCGTGCCGGTGGCCCTGCTGGTGGGCGCCGTGGTGATGATTCCCCGCTCCCGCCGCCGCGTGCGGCGGTGGAAGGTGCGGCCCGGGTAGCAGGCGGATCCGCGCCCGCCGGATCCGCTCCCTTCCGAGGGAGCGGATCGTGCTGACGGGGGCTCGAAAACAGATGCTTGACGGGGGCGGATGAGGACGGTACAAGCCGCCTCACTGAATCACGGCGGGGCCGCGCAGGGCGGATAGCTCAGCGGTAGAGCGGCGCCCTTACAAGGCGATGGTCACAGGTTCAATCCCTGTTCCGCCCATATAGAGTTTTGTGGGGAGTTAGTTCAGTTGGTTAGAACGCCGGCCTGTCACGCCGGAGGCCACGGGTTCAAGTCCCGTACTCCTCGCCACGAGAGAGGCCCGGAACCGAAAGGTTCCGGGCCTTTCGCTTTTTCAGCTCCCCTGCACGGGGAACCTCCTCGTGTTCGAAGTTCCTCAACGCGAGCAAGGCCCCGCGTCAGACGGCCGAGGGCCCTCGCAAGGACCGGTGGTACTTCTGGAGGATGCGCTCCACGCGCATCTGGCCGAGCAGCGCCTGGAACGCCTCCGTGGCCACCAGCGCCCCTTCCACCGCGTCCATGGTCAGGGCCGCGTTCCCCGCCTGCTCCACCATCCAGCGGCCGTCCGCGGTGATGGCGAACACGGCGCGCTTGGGCTCTCCGGGCAGCCACACCACCAGGAAGAGGTTCTCGCACTCACACCCGGGGTCCGCGCACAGCTCGATCCGCCAGGCGTAGCGCTGCCCGTCCGGCTCCACGCGGCCCAGGATGTCGCGCTCCAGGTCCGCTCCCTCGCCCAGGAGCGACTCCGGCTGCGTATTCCGGCCATGCCGATCACTGAGTCCGGCCCAAGGCGAACACCCGTTCCGGAGCATGCCGAACACCGGGATGACGACGCTGGTGGGGGCTACTTCGCCGCCTTCTTCCCGCTGGTCGAACTCTCGGCCTTGCGAATCGACTCGCCGCCGAGCTTGAGGCGGTGCGCGTTGTGGACGAGCCGGACGCAGATGGCGTCAGGCCAGCGTCGCGTCGCCAATGACGGAGTGCCAGTCCTTGGGCTCCAGTTGGCTGACCACAATCGTCGAGCCCAACTGGTAGCGGTCATCGAGCACTTCGAGCAGCTCCTTGCGCTGCGTGGCCGCCAGCGGCTCCCCCCTGTGCCAGCGTAGTCGTCGCCCGTACCGCGAGGCCGGCAGAAGCACCCAGGGGGCGTGAAGGGCAGAGCGGACGTGCCGTACACGGAGCAGTTCAAGGAGCAGATGGTGCGCCGGATGATGGGACCGGAGGGACTGAGCGCGACGGCCCTGGGCAAGCAGGTGGGAGTGCCGCAGTCGACGCTGTCGACGTGGCTGAAGAGGGCGACGACGCGGTAGCGGATGGGCTTCGCGGTGCGCCCGTAGGAGTGCGTTGGGTAGGCGAGGAACCACAGGCCACGGCGGCGCAGGCTCGCAAGCCACACCTCAAGCGCGGTCTGGGTCTCGCCGTCGAAGTCCACGATGCCCAGGGTGACATGGGTGAAGTTCACGTTGCGGCGGTAGGGCGTGGGCGTGGGTTGCCCGTCCGTAAGCGTTCAGGGGGCTTGGCGACCGCGAGCGTGAGATGGATTCAGGTTCCGGGCAGCAGCGAGGGTGCGGGAGTGCCACAACTTCCTCTCGCCGAGTCAGGCCCGGCGAGCGCTGATGCAGTCGAAGCAGGCGGCCTGATTACAACCAATCTGGTGTCTCAACAATCCGGTGCGGTACACTCGGCGCGTACCTGCTGCCGACAAGGCATGTCGCTGCCTACAGCATGCCGCTTGTCAATGGGGCGTTCGTCTGGGGTAGAAATGTCTACCGATAGCCACGAATTCTAGCGAGCTTTTGAGGTTGCCAGATCCGATTGGTATGTGGCGGATCGCTGCTGATGCTGGCGGCTGAACCTGGGGGCCACATGAGAGCTTTCGTAATAGCCGTGCTGATGCTGCTGACGGCCGGATGCGCTACGACTCGGGTCGTCAACCTCAACACGGGATACGGCAAGACAATCAGCTACACGCCCCTTGAGTCCGACCCTGTCGAGATAGGGCGGGATGCCTTCAAGCAAGCTGTCACGCAGCTTGTGCTCGACATGAAATTAGATGTCGCGTTCAACGAAGTTGAACGGGACGACCGTCGCTCCCTGCTCGCGTCGAGTGGCGGAGTCGTTGACGGTGCTCAGGGGCGAGCCGTCCCGTCGGCCTACGAGCGAATCTGCCAGCGACAGGACGACCCCAACGGCTGCATGGGCATGTTGGCGGGTGGGCTTACGTTCGGGCCGATGGAACGCCGTATGATGGCGCTCTACTTCGCGCTCGATACGGTCTGGGAAGGCGTCGAGGATGCCATCCGAGACATGGTGAACGGGGCTGCTTTGCGGGCCATGGTGACGACGATGATCGGGACGGCGCTTGTAATGCTCGTCGCGCCTGAGCCGATTACGAAGGTCATTGCAGTTGCGCTAACGGCATCACTGATTGCGTATCTCGGCACAGGGCCGGTGTGGAATCTCGGGCGGGGGTTCCTGCGCCTCATGGACGAATCGAGGGACGCCGCTAACGTTTCGGAGCTGGAGCGCGCTGGGCATCGCTTCGGAAAGATCCTTGGCGACAACGGCGCTCGCGTGCTGGTGATCGTCGCCCTGTCGGCGCTCGGCGGTAAGAACGCGATGGCTGCACAGGGGCCGAGAATGCCGGGCTTCGCTCAGGCAGCGGTCAGGGCAGAGGCAGAAGGGGGCTTCGTGCTTGCCGGCGCGCTGTCGGGAGAAGTCCAGTCGATCTCGATCTCGTCTGCTGGGGTCCTCAACATTGCGCTTGCTCCGACTGCTGTTGCCGCGGTCGCCATGGGGCCCGGTGCTGGTGTGGGGGCTCGCCCTGCCGGGGGAGTTGGGGGAGGCATTCAAGGCGACCCAGACGGGGAGGTACACCACATTTGCACGGACAAGAACGAGGTTTCGCCCGCTTCAGGAGGGCCGTGGACACCTCTATTTGAGAACTTTTTTAAGCAAGCCGACATGAAGATAAGTGATCGTGCCAACCAAGTTCGTATCAATGGGCACCAGGGACCTCACCCCCGTGGGTATCATGAGGAAATTTTTCGGCGCCTCACGTTGGCAATGAAAGGATGCCGAGATGTTGCGCAGTGCCGGGGCAGTTTGACTAGGGAGTTAGGTAGGATTGCGCGCGACCTGACAACGGAGGGAAGTAAGCTGCGAATGCTAATTACGAAAGCTGCTGGGAACTAAGGCATGGTGAGACGCTACTTTGACTTGAAGATCGACGTGTACGTGAAGGGGCGTTGGTATCTCTCAGAACCAACAGACCTTTCGGGTCGACAGATTGACGACATCTGGCAATTTCTTGACGGAAGGAGAATTGCCGACCCAGGGCCGTTATCCATACCGCTTTCCAGGCCCGGCAAGGCGCTCGATATCGACTTTGCCGGCGCAGGTCAGGCTCCAATTGTGAATGCGTTGGTTGCGAGAGTATTTCGTGATTTGGCACCCAACGACGTGCAGCTCTTTCCCGTAGAGATTGAGGGGCAGGCCGAGCCCTTTTTCCTCCTGAACGTTACGCGCACGGTTCGCGCCATTGACGACGCGGCATGCGAAGAAGCTCGACGGTGGGCACCGGAAGATGATGAGCCTGAAAAGGTTGGTCAGTATCATGTCGTCTCCGGTCTTCGCATAGACAAGGCGAAGGTTGAATCTGAGCGTGTATTTCGTTTATGGGGATGGCCCCTGCCAATCGTCGTCGACGAAGAAATCAAGGAAGCGCTGGAGCGGGTTGGCGCCTCGGGTGCTCGTTTCGACGAGGTCTAAACCGTCCCCCATAGTTGCTGAACATGCCCCGACGCCGCTCACCATCCGCTTCCGGTTGAGCCGCCACTCCCGAGGGAAGCCTCACGTTTCCGTCGTTCGCGCTCTCGGCGCTGCTGGCGTGAGCGGGCCGTCACCTCGGCGATGAGCAGGATGCGCTCCTCCAACTGCTCCAGCGTCACGCCCCGGCTCATCTTCGCATGCGACAGCAGCAGCGGGGCGCAGCGAGTCAGTGCCAGCACCAGGGCGAGCCGCCCTGTCGCCTGCGCCTGGCCCGGCTCGCCTGCCTTCTGCTGCATCGACAGTTCCAGCAGGCGCGACAGGGCCAGGGCAATCACCTTGGCGTACACCAGCGAGAGCACCGCGCCCGGCCGAGTGGCGCGCAGCGCCGACAGTCCCACGCCGGACTTGAGGGCTTTGAAAAGCAACTCCACTCGCCAGCGCAGACGGTAGGCCTCGGCCACCTGCTGTGCCGTCAGCACGTCGCGGCCCACCGTCGTCAGGTTCCAGCGCCGCTCGCCCTCCGGCCCTTCCACGGCCACGACACGCACCTGGGCCGTGCGCCCGTGCTTCTCCAACTGTACCGGGCACGCCGGAGGAAGCTCCCCTGCGCGGGGAGCTTCTCGTGTTCGAAGCTCCTCACGGCGGGCAAGGCCCCGCGTCAGACGGCCGAGGGCCCTCGCAAGGACCGGTGGTACTTCTGGAGGATGCGCTCCACGCGCATCTGGCCGAGCAGCGCCTGGAACGCCTCCGTGGCCACCAGCGCCCCTTCCACCGCGTCCATGGTCAGGGCCGCGTTCCCCGCCTGCTCCACCATCCAGCGGCCGTCCGCGGTGATGGCGAACACGGCGCGCTTGGGCTCTCCGGGCAGCCACACCACCAGGAAGAGGTTCTCGCACTCACACCCGGGGTCCGCGCACAGCTCGATCCGCCAGGCGTAGCGCTGCCCATCCATCTCCACGCGGCCCAGGATGTCGCGCTCCAGGTCCGCTCCCTCGCCCAGGAGCGACTCCGGCAGCTGCACCTCGAAGGCGCCCTCCAGCCGGCCCATCGCTTCGAGCACCTGCGCGCGGCGCTGGGTCACCAGCGTGTCGAAGCCCTCCTGGAAGCCGGGCGCCTGCGACGCCGCGCGCACGACGCCACCCCAGCGGTCCTCGGCGGGGCGCAGCTCGTCATCCAACAGGGTGCCGTCAGCGGTGAGGGTCAGGGCCTTCTGCTCGCCGCCCGCGGTCACCTTCAGGTTCACGGTGTCGCAGAGGCAGCCGTCGTCGGTGCAGGTGGCGCCATGCACGGACACCGCGCCGAACTCCGGCGTCTGGCAGTCCGCGAGGTGGCGGAGCGATTCATTCCCGGAAGAGGTCATCATTGAAAGAGAGTCCTGGAAGGAGGGAGCGTGCGGCTCACTTCACGTTGGCGAGCGGCGTCTCGATGAACTTGCCCTTGCCGGCGAGGTCCTTGAGGTCGACCTCTCCCGCCTCCAGCGGACGGCGCGGGGTCTGGGGGTTCTGCCGCACGCCGGCCGTCTTCTCGTGGGCGGAGATGATGGGCAGCAGGCGCACGCCGTCCTTCGGCACCTGGAAGCCCTGCGCCTGCAACTCCGCGCTCAGGTCCTTGCGGAACAGGTTCGGGTTCTTCGCCAGGTGGCCCGTCGTGTACTCGCAGTTGGCGCAGGTGTAGCGCGTGGTGTGGCCGCTGTACGTCACCGCGTGGATCTTCGAACCCGGCGGCAGCGTGCCCTTGAAGGACGCGGCGATGTCCTTCGCCGCGCCCGGCGCCATCAGCCTCGCGGCGTCGGACTGCTCGCTGTGCGCGAAGGTCGTGTTGAAGTCCGCGCTGGGCGGAGTGGGCTTCGAATACCGGGCCTCCGCGGGCGCTCCGGCCTGCAGCGCGTTGCGCTGGGGGGTGCGGCCGAAGTCGTCCGAGCCCGCGACCTTGGAGCCGCTGAACTCGTAGCCGGGCGTCTTCGTCGTCGAATCCTTCATCCCGCTGACGGACACGCGCTTGCCGTCATTGGTCAGGTCATGCACGTTGGGGTGGTACATGCGCTTCATCGCGTCCGGCGGCGGCACGTTGGAGCCCGCCGACTTCGTGTAGGCCCCCTGCGTGTGGACCGCGCCGAAGGACGTGGCGAAGAAGTTGGTGTTCTTGCTCAGGCCCGCGCCGCCCGCCGTCCTCCCCTTCACCCCCTCGGTGCGCGCATTCGCCTCGATGCCCGCCAGCCGCTGGTGCTCGTTCGTCAGGGCCTTGCCGTCGTCCAGCTTCAGCGTCTTGTCCGGGTTCTTGGAGCCGTACACCGCGCCGCCAAAGCCGTCCGTGAAGACCTTGTGCTCCGGGGGCGGCTTGAGGGCCGGCTCCTTCTTCGGCTTGGCCTTCGCCTGCGCCTGCACCTGGGCCTTGGAGGCAATCGGATTGTGCTGCACCGACTGCCTGGCCTGCTTGATGGAGGAGGTCGTCTTTATCTTGCCCATGGTGTCTCCCGGGAAATGCGTAAGGCTCGCCTGCATTTCCCTGGATTTGCAATGCCGACACCAGGGCAATGTGCGCCTATCGTCACAGGCATACGTCAGCGCACCCAGGAGCCACGCCTTGTCCTCCCTTTCCCGACGCCTGGTGACGACTGTCGTTGGCGCGCTCCTCCTGTGCTGCGTTTCCCTGCCGTCATGGGGCCAGACGCCCTCCCCCACGCGCATCGCCCTCCGCGCCGCCCGGCTCTTCGACGGGAAGAGTGAGCGCGTCCTTCCGGATGCGGTCGTGCTCATCGAAGGCTCGCGCATCCAGGCCGTGGGCACCGGCCTCTCCATCCCCTCGGGAACGCGGGTCATCGACCTGGGCGACGTCACCCTGCTGCCCGGGTTGATTGACGCGCACTCGCACCTGCTGCTGGACATCGACCCGGCGAACGGAGGCGACAGCCTCCTCACCCCTGTCGCCCAGAGCAGCACCGCCGAGCGCGCGCTCCTGGGCGCGAAGCTGGGCCGCGAGCTGCTCGAAGCGGGTGTCACCACGGTGCGCGACGTCGGCAACTCGGGGGTCAACGGCGACGTGGCGCTGCGCAACGCCATCCAGCGGGGCTGGGTGCAGGGCCCGCGCATCTCCGCCTGCACTCGCGCGCTCGCGCCCCAGGGCGGGCAGTTCCCCACGCTCCAACCTCCGGCTCAGTCCCTCATCGAGCAGGAGTACGTCACCATCTCCGGCGTGGAGGAGGCCCGGCGCGCCGTGCGGCAGGCCCTCATGGACGGCGCGGACTGCATCAAGGTCATCGTCGACAACGGGCACAACCTCCTCTCATTGGAGGAGCTGAAGGTCATCGTCGAGGAGGCCCACCGCAAGAAGCGGCCGGTGGCGACGCACACCACCACCGACGAGAGCATCCGCATCGCGGTCCAGGCGGGCGTCGACTCCATCGAGCATGGGTACTCCCTCCCGGATGACGTGCTGGCCCCCATGGTCCGCAATCGCATCTTCCTGGTCCCGACGGATGGCCCGATGGACATGTGTGACGCCTTCGATGCCCAGACCGGCAACGCGGAGCGCAAGCGTCAGGTGAAGGAGCGCTGCAAGAAGGCCGTGGCCAGGGTCCAGGAACGCCTCCGCCGTGCGGTGGCCGCGGGGGTCCGGATCGCCGCCGGCTCGGACATGTACCTCGTGATGCCTGGGCTGACGCGCGGCGAGGCCAGCGTGAGGGTGTTCATCTCCTATGCCGAGGCGGGCCTCAAACCGGTGGACATCCTGCGTGCAGCGACCGTGAACGCGGCGGAGCTGCTGCGCATGCAGGACCAGCTGGGCTCGCTGGGGCCGGGCAAGCTCGCGGACCTGTTCGCGGTGGAGGGGGATCCGCTGAAGGACCTCCGGGCGCTGAGGCAGGTCCGGTTCGTGATGAAGGACGGGCAGGTGGTCCTGGACGCCCGCGCTCCCAGCAGGGGCCCGCCCTAGTCTGTTCCCTTGAAGTCAGCGGCGGACAGTCCGTGCCGCTTGAGCAGGTCGTAGAAGTCGCTCCGGTTGCGCCCGGCCATCCGGGCCGCGGCGCTGACGCTGCCGCTGCAGCGGCGCATGGCCTCCGCGAGGTAGGCGCGCTCGAAGGCATCGCGGGCTTCGCGCAGCGAGGGCAGGTCCGCGGCCCCTCCTGGAACGCCTGGCAGCTGCGCGCTCTCGGCCGGGGGCCGCTCCAGCGCCTGTCCCAGGCGAGGCACATGTCGCGGCTGGAGCTCGTCCGCGCCGGCCAGGAGCACCGCGGCCTCCATCTCGTGGATGAGCTCCCGGACGTTGCCCGGCCAGTTGTAGCGCTGCATGAGCTCCACCGTCGCGGGCGCGAGGCGCGGCGGACGCAGGCCATAGCGGTTCGCCGTGCGCTCCAGGAAGAGCTGCGCGAGCAGGGGGATGTCCTCGAGCCGCTCGCGCAGGGGCGGCAGCTCGATGGGCACCACGTGCAGCCGGAAGTAGAGGTCCTGGCGAAAGCGCTTCGCGGCCACCTCCTCCGCGAGGTCCCGGTTGGTGGCGGCGACCACCCGCACGTCCACGGGCTCCTCCACGTCCGCGCCCACGCGCGTGAGCCGCTGCTCCTGCAGCACGCGCAAGAGCTTCACCTGCACGGACGGGGACGCCTCGCCAATCTCATCCAGGAACAGCGTGCCGCCGTTGGCCGCGCCAAACAGGCCTTCGCGCTCGCGCACGGCGCCGGAGAACGCGCCCTTCACGTGTCCGAACAGCTCGCTCTCCAGCAGCTCCGGCGGCAGGGCGCCGCAGTTGACGGCGACGAAGCGCCCCGCGTTGCGGCGCGACAGCACGTGGAGCATCCGCGCCGCCAGCTCCTTGCCGGTGCCACTCTCTCCGGTGAGCAGGACTGTGGCGTCGGTGGGGGCAATGCGGGCAATCACCTCGCGCACGCGCGAGATGGCCTCGCTGATGCCCAGGAGCAGGGGCTCCCCGTCCTCCCCCATGCGCCGCCGCAGCTCGGCCACCTCCCGGCGCAGCACCGAGCGCTCGAGCGCGTGCGTGAGCTTCTGCATCAGCTCGTGGTCGTGGAACGGCTTGGTGAGAAAGCCGTAGGCCCCCTCCTGCATGGCCTGCACCGCGGTCTCGATGGAGCCATGCGCGGTGAGCATGATGACGGGCAGCTCGGGAGCACACTGCCGCGCGGACCGGAGCACGTCCATGCCGTCCATGTCCTCCAGGCGCAGGTCGAGCACCATCGCGTCCACGCGCTCCCGCGCGATCCTCTGCAGGGCGGTCCTGCCCTCGCCCTCCACGGTCACGCGGTAGCCTCGCGACATCATCCGCATGGACATGAGCTCCGCGAGTTGGAGGTCATCGTCCACCAGGAGCACGTGGGGCTGCTGGACGGTGGTCTCAGGCGTCAAGGCGGACTCCAGGGGTCGCGGGGTCTTCAAGGGGAATCCAGAAGGTGAAGGTGGCGCCAGGCCCGGACGTCTCCGCGAGCGACAGCTCCCCTCCGTGCGCGGTGATCATCTCACGCGCGATGGTCAGGCCCAGCCCCGTGCTGCGGCGCCCGCCGACCTCCAGGCTCGCGAAGGGCCGGAAGATCCACTCGCGCGCGTGCGCGGGCACGCCCGGGCCCTCGTCCGACACGGACAGCTGGACCGCGGGCACGGGGCTGGCGGCGCCAGGGCGCTTGCGGCTCACCAGCTCACACGTGATGCGCACCGTCTTGCCCGCGCTGGAGACGGAGATGGCGTTGCTCACCAGGTTGGACAGGGCGCGCTCGACCAGCGCGGTATCCATGGGCGCACGCACGGGCTTGGAGGCCGCGTCGAACACCAGCTGGACCTTGCGCTCATCCGCTTCGAAGGCGAGGTCCTGGAGGACGTTCTGGACGATCTGCTCCACCGAGGCCCCGGCATTGCGCTGCAGCGGCTGGCCGGACTGCACGCGCGACAGGTCCAGCACGGAGGTCACCATGCGAATCTCACGCTCGCACGCCGCCTGGGCGAGCTTCACCACGCGGGCCTGCTGCGCTGTCAGAGGCCCCGTGCTGCCATCACCCAGGAGCGAGAGGGCCTCGCGCACCCGGGCCAGCGGCGTGCGCAGGTCGTGGGACACCGAGGCCACGAACGCGCTCTTGAGCTGATCCAGCTCCGCCAGGCGCCCCCGCATGCGGTCCAGGTCCAACGAGAGCGCGCGCAGCTCCTCCGGCCCGCGCAAGGGGGGCAGCGGGCTGAAGTCACCCTGGCCGATGCGGCGCGCGTGCGTGGAGAGCAGCGCCACCGAGTTCGACACCGCGCGCGCCTGAGACAAGGCGAGCGCGCCCGCGGCGAGGATGCCCAGGAGGCCGAAGAGTCCGCCGGAGCGCAGCGCCGCCGAGCCGATGCCACGCGCGTGGTCCTCCTTGGCCTGGATGGCCAGGCGCATGTCCCGCGTGCGCTCGGACCACACCGTGGTCAGGACCTCATCCAGCTGCAACCGCCGCTCCCGCAGGGGAAACGACAGCATCGACTCACAGGTGCCGGCCTGCTCCAGTTGCAGGGCGTACTGCACATAGTCCTGGGCGCTCGCGCGGAAGCCCGCATCGAGTTGCTCCGTGCCGGCGCCGAGCGCGGCCTGGAGGTCCTGGCGTGCATTGGCGACAGCGTGGTGCACGGAGGCCGCGCTGCTGTCGTGCTGCTCGCAGGCCACCACGCCGCGCCGCACCGCCAGCTCCAGCGCCCAGGCCGCGACGTACACGCGCTGCTCCCGCTCGAAGGACGCGAGCTCCTCCTGGCCCACGCTCGCCACCACCTCGTGGGTGCGCATGAGGCCCACGGCCATCTGTGAGAACGCCGCCACCAGCAGCGCGGTGACCACCGCGTAGGACAACAGGAGCCGGGCGCGCAGTCGAAGCACCAACATGGCGCGCAATCTAACGCGCGTCCGTTCGCACGGCCCGTCACTTCTCACGGCCGTCTGCCGGTCCCAACAGTGTTGGTCCCAGCCGACAGGAAGGCTGCTGGGGTAGACCGACAACGGGGGCCCTCTCCCCTCTGACACAGGGGCTGGCACGGCATCTGAAAGACGCGCCGTCCATGCGTTCGACGACCGCTCTCTCCAAGCGACCCTTCTCGACCCGGCGTGCGGGCGAGCTCATCCACAGCTGGCGCGAGATGGTACAGCCCAGCAGCCTGCCAGCCGACGCAGCCGCCGGCTTGAGCGTGGCGTGTGTCGCACTTCCTCTCAACGTCGCGCTCGCGACCGCCGCGGGGCTGCCCGCGAGCGTGGGGCTCGTCTCCGGCGTGGTGGCGGGCATCGTGGGCGGGCTGCTCAGTGGCAGCCGCTACCAGGTGACCGGGCCTGAAGCGGCGCTGCTGCCCATGGCCGCGGCCATCGTGGCGATCCATGGGGCCGCGGGCCTCGCCATCGCCACGGTGCTCGCGGGCGCCATGCAGGTGGCGTTGGGGCTCGCGCGCGCCGGGCGGTTCGCGCGGCTCATTCCCCGCCCGGTGGTGATGGGCTTCACGGTGGGCATCGGGCTCTTGCTGCTCAACACGCAGCTGCCGAGGCTGTTCGCGGTGGAGGACACGCACACGAACGCCGTGGCGCTCGTGCTGGAGCGCACCTGGGGCGAGCGCATCGGCTGGCTCGGGGTCGCCGCCGGAGCCCTCACGGCGCTGGCCATGGTGGGCCTGCCCCGGGTGCACAAGCGCATCCCCGCGGTGCTCGTGGGGCTGACGGTCGGCACCGTGCTCATGGTCTCGCTCGGCGCGGGCTACGACGCGGTGGGCGCCCTGCCGCGCTCGCTGCCCATGCCGACGCTGCCGTCCTTCGAGGGCGTGCACTTCGCGAGCCTCCTGCCGGCGGCCCTCGGCCTCGCGCTGCTCGCGTCGCTCGGCTCGCTGCTCGCGACGAGCTCGCTCGATACGCTCACGGGTGCGACCACCCACAGTGACCTGGACCAGGACCTCATCGCGCAGGGCCTGGCCAACATGGCTGCCGGCGTGTTCGGCGGCTTCCCGGTGATGGGCGCCATCGTGCGCGCCAGCGCCTCCATTCAAGCGGGTGCGCGCACCCGCGCTGCTTCTGTCCTGCATGCCCTGTGGCTCTTCGTGGCCATGGCGCTGCTCGCGCCGCTGGTGGCGCGCATCCCCATTGCCGCACTCACCGCCATCCTGCTGGTCGTGGGGGTGCGCCTGCTCAATCTGGAGGGTCTTGTTGCCATGTGGAATCAGTCCAAGTCGACGTTGGGCGTGGTGGTCGTCACCGCGCTGGGGATCGCGATGTTCAACGTGTTTGTCGGCATCGGGGCCGGGCTCGCGCTGGCCAGCCTCCTCTACGTGCGGCGCCATGGCGCCCTGCGGCTGGAGGTGCAGCGGGTGGAGGATGCGTCGCAGCTGCAGCGCGGCCTGCACATGCAGGCCCCGGAAGCGCCCAACGCCCCCGAGGCGCTGGACCTGCTGGTCGCTCGCGTGGACGGGCCCATCCTCTTCATCAACCACCTCAAGCTCTACGATCTCGTCGAAGGCCCGCCCTGGGCGAAGCTCGTGGTCATCGACCTGTCGCGGGTGTCGCTCGTGGACGCGGCCGGCGTGGCGACGCTCCAGTACCTGGCGGAGTTCCTCTCCGTGCGCGGCGCGCACCTGGCCCTGGTGAAGGTGCCGCCCCATCTGGAGGCCGCGCTCGAGCCGCTCACGCAGCACCTGCTCGAGAAGCGGATGCACGGCTCGCTCGAGGGTGCGCTCCTGGGTGCCGGCCTCATGCAGCCCGCGCCCATCGAGGAGCCGCTCGCCCACCCTGCGCACGCCGTGGCCCTGGAGCCTGTCGCCCGCGCCGCGCACTCCGCGCACCCGTAGCGCGCCAGCGCTCACCGCGCGTCCCCCTGCTGAACGCCTCAGGGGGACGCTCCCGTCAACGGCTCAGGGCAGCGGCGTGCGCGGGGGGGGGTGAGTGGCTCCGCGGTTGGGGGAGCGGGCCTGTTGTGACAAGGCTGACACAATCCCAGCCAGGGGCGGTGTCAGGGACGCGTGATACAGAGGCCTCCTCACCTGGAGAGCCCCCCATGCATCTGCGTGCCCTTGCCTTGACCTGCTTCACCGCGCTCGCGGCCTGTGACAACACCCCCATCGAATCCGAGTCCCCGGAGGAGCTGGGCGTCAGCACCGCCGCGGAGACGGCGACCCGCCTCTACGCCACGGTGGGTGACAACGAGCTGAGCTTCGAGACGCTCGGCACCTTCGAGCAGCGTGACGGCGTCCGCGCGCTCGTCATCCGCGCCACCGCGAACCGCTACCTCGCGGACGTCCTTAGCTTCGTTCCGGACGACGCCTTCGGGGACGCGAGCGTCATCAGCGAGCGCCGGTTCGAGATCGTCCTCCACGAGGGGCACGAGCTCAACACGGTGCTCTCGGGCCTGCCGCTCTTCGTCAAGGTCACCACGAACACGGGCACGCCGCGCTCGTACACCGCGCGCATCGTGGTGGCCCCGCGCTTCTTCGACTTCCGCGGCTCCTCGGGCATCTGGATTGATGAGGCGGTCACGCCCCGCTACGTCGTCCAGGGCAATGACAACCTGCTCTACCGGGGCCACGCCTCGGTCTCCGGGTACACCGACTGGCTCTCCGTCACGGCGCCCGACGGCATCCCGTCCGTCTACGGCCGGCCCAACTACAAGCTCGACTGGACGTACACGAAGCTGCACCAGGCCATCGACCCGCACACGGTCCCGCTCGCCTTCAGCGCGGGCGGCGACAACGGCGCGACGATGCAGAAGACCGCCCGGCTGGTGGCGCGAGTGACGGAGTTCGCGCTCACCGACGGCGACGCCTACGACGTCTGGCCCAGCCTGCCCTGCGACCCCGTCGTCTCCAATTGCTACCACTCGCAGCCCGCGGGCACGACGGACTTCAGCCAGTGCGGCACCTACCGCCAGGTCCTGCGCTGCACGTACTGAGCGCCCCCCGGCAGGTGTAACCTGACCTCGACGCGTCGAATCGACGTCGAACGGGCGTTTTCGACGCGTCGAAGGAGGGCCATTCCAGGCGCCGCGCGTGTGTCCCGAGGCGTCCGCGTGCTGGCACGCCCTGTGTACTGAGGGGGATGCGTCGCGAGCGGCACGAAGCCGCTCCGGCCCAATCCCACCTCACGCTCAGGAGAGAACGACCATGTCCAGCACCAATGCCTTCAGCTCCACCACCTGCGGCTCCTCGATTGGCACCGCCACGGGTGGCCCGATGCTCCCCGGCTCCGCCCTGGTGTCCATCAACGGCAGCACGGACCTCTCGCAGTGCATCAAGGGCGACGGCGGCTCGTACGTGCAGAAGATCTCCATCGAGAGCTACGAGGGTGCCGTCTACACCAACAAGATCGTCGTCACGGGCCGCGGCCCGACCGGCATGGGCCACCGCTCCGACTTCACCTTCACCATGGCGAGCGGCGAGGCCGTCACGCTCACCATCGCGAGCACGACGCTCGAGGACCACACGGTGAAGTGCAGGACGACCGGGCTCGTGCAGATCGACTGGAACCTGAAGGACCTCTAGGTTCACACGACCTGCTCCCGTGCACCGGGGGTCAGGCCCCGCGGGTCCAGGCCCGGATGGCGCCCACGTCCGGCGTGCGGCGCCATCGCCGACGCGTTCGCCTTCGCGGCGGGCGCGCGGTTGACGTAAAGACAGACGCGTCTGAAGGCCGGTGGACGCGCCTTGCATGACCCTGGCTTCCCCACGACCTCGTATCCCTCCGGAGGTCCGGCGAGGCCTTGCGTCGGGCGTGGGCGAAGAATTTCACGGAGCCCGGCGCGGCTGGAGCTCCTCCGCGGTCGCGCTCGCGGCCTGTCTCCTCGCGACCAGGGCGCCGAAGACTCCGGCGGTGAAGAACATGATGACGCTGTAGATGGCCGCGGGAATGGCCATCACGCCGTCATTGAGCAACCGGGGGCTGGAGGCGATGGCGATGGCGAGCGTGCCGTTGTGGATGCCCACCTCCATCGCGATCGCCACCGCCTGCTTGCGCTCGATGCGCAGCAGGACGGGCACCACGAAGCCCACCGCCATGCTGGCCAGGTTGAAGGCCAGCGCCGCGAGCCCCACGCTCTGGAAGTACGTGACCAGCTGATCCCGCTCCTTGAGCGTCGCCGCCAGCACCACGAGCACCAGGAACAGCGCCGAGATGATGCGCACGGGCCGGTCCAGGCCACTCGCGAGCGCCGGCCGCTTCGCGCGCACCCACATTCCCAGCGAGATGGGCACCAGGACGATGCCGAACACCTGGACGATCTTGGCGAACTGCAACGGGATGGCGCGCTCCTCCCCCATGAAGTGCGCCAGGGAGAAGTTCACGATGAGCGGCAGCGTGAACAGCGACAGCACGCTGTTGACCGCCGTCAGGCTCACGTTCAGCGCGACATCGCCCTTGGCCAGGTGACTGAAGAGGTTCGCGGTCGCACCGCCCGGCGTCGCGGAGAGCAGCATCAACCCCACCGCGAGCTGGGGAGGCAGCCCGAAGCCGGTCGCGATGGCGTAACAGACCCCAGGCATGAGCAGCGTCTGACAGCCCAGGCCCACCAGCGCCGCGCGCGGAAATACCGCCACACGGCGGAAGTCCGCGAGGGTGAGGCTCAGCCCCAGGCCGAGCATGATCACCCCCAGGGCAATCGGAAGAAACACCTCGGTGATGATGCTGCTCTGCATGGCGGGCCCCCAGTGAGGGCACACACTCTGCCAGAAAGCCCCGCATCGCAGGACCCCTGCGATGACGGAATCCAGTGGCGGCCAATTCCTCCCATGACGAGGGGCGTCATTCCCTGCGCATGCGAGCCTTTACTTGCTGAATCACGCGGCGAGACTTGCGGCCCGGTCGCGGGGCGCGGGGTGTCGCTCGTGGAGCGCTCGGCGGGGGTGCTGGGGCTGTCCAGCACCATCGCGGGCGGTGGGCACTCCACCGGAACGGGCGCCTTGAGCTGCGCCGTCGGCGACAACAGTGAGCAGCGCCACTCCACGGGTCACGAGTGGCCGCTGCTGCTCGTCGGCGGCAACGCGCTCGGGCTGAAGACGGACGGGCGCACCGTGGTCTTCCCCCGGGATGGCCGGGCCCGGAACCGGCAGGTGTCCAACCTCTTCAACTCCCTGGGGCACGCGCTCACGGATGCGTCGCTCGACCATTTCGGACTGGAGTTCAGCACGCGCATCGCGCCCGGACCGCTCAGCGAGCTATACAGCTGACGTCACGACTTCGAAACCCAAACGCCATGATCACAGAAATCTCATTTCCAAAAGAACTCACGGACCCCGTCGGGCTCCAACCGGCCACCCTAAAGGACCTTGGCCAGCTCGTTATCCTGGCCGGACCAAACGGCGCCGGAAAATCCAGATACCTAAGACTCATCGAAAGCACTGGAGACGCCGTCTCCAAGGCAACCACAGAAATCCAGTCACTCAACCAAAGAAAACAAACAATAGACTCACTAATAAAACAAGACCACGCCATCAAGCCTGTCCTCGACGCCAACCTCAAGGAAATACAAGAACAGCTGGCCCGATTCAAAGAAACCCTCAACAACATAAAGACAGCAAACAAAAACCAACATCCACCAAGATTCATCCACCTGCGCTACAATGCAAACGGAAATACCGGCCACGATCCACTCAGCTCGTCCCCCTCATCAATCGATTCAACAGCAGCATCAAACAGACGAGGAGGCTTTGAACAGGCCCAGCAAAGCATCAACGCCTATGCCCATGAAATTGCCAGAACAATCTATGACTCCGAGCATCCCCGAACAAGAAACCTGCCCGAACTTCAAGCAGGACTCAGCGACACGCAACAGTTCAACAAAACTCTCAACTCCCTACTCCAGTCGGAAATAACTTTCAGCCTCAACAACCAAAGGCGCATCATCACTCAATTCAGGGGCAGGCCATTCGATCCCGCGGAACTCTCAAAAGGCGAGTTGCTGTTGTTCGTCTGGGCCATCCTTCTGCACCGTCAGCGCGAATGGCTACGCGGGGCGTATCTTCTACTGGACGAGCCAGAGAATCACCTGCACCCAGACGTCTGCATCCGCACGTTAAAGGCCTTGCAGAACGACATCCTGGGACCTGACGGCCAGATCTGGGTTGCAACCCACTCCATTCCACTCATTGCCTACGC
The DNA here is from genome assembly GCF_003611685.1 of Corallococcus sp. CA049B. Taxonomy (NCBI): domain Bacteria; kingdom Pseudomonadati; phylum Myxococcota; class Myxococcia; order Myxococcales; family Myxococcaceae; genus Corallococcus; species Corallococcus sp. CA049B. The sequence continues at coordinate 60,402 of NZ_RAWC01000008.1, forward strand.
CAAGCTCGACGCCATCCATTTCGTCGACAACGGCAGGATCGAATACGCCGGCAACAAGATCGAGCTTGTCCTCAATCGACTGCTCGGAGGCCAAGATGGGCGGGACCAACTCCGCACGCTGATGGCGGACGCGGACGAACTCGCGTTCGAAACCTTCGCGGCCCAATGCCTCCTTCCGCCAGGAGTCGCGGAACCGAGCAGTGGAGACCCGCAGATGCAGCAGATCACGAACGCGGTGCGTTCCACCAAGGTTCTAGACGAACCGCTCCGGATCCTCGATTTCGCCGCTGGCCAGGGTCGGCTTGCAAGTGCCCTGGAAGAAATCAAGCGCACCTCACCCTCGTCCAACTTCCTCTACTACGCGTTCCATGAGCCCGCTTTTGCCAGCGAGAACGAACTCAGGGAGTGCCAGAGGCAGATCGCGGGACTGAACCAACCAGGCAGCCCCTCTGACTATCTCCTGAAAACGCTCGATCACCTCACGCTACCCGGATCCAAGCCCATTGATGTCGTGACCATGTGCAATGTCCTGCACGAGATCCCTGTGCGAAACTGGATCCGACACTTCAGGGATATCCACAAGGTCCTTGCCGATGATGGCTACCTCCTGATTGTTGAAGATCAGCTCCCGTCTGTTGGAGAACTCCCCCATGAGGGCGGCTACATCATCATGGATGAACTCGCACTCAAGCACCTGTTTGGCTCACAGGACGCTGTCCGCACCGTTTCCATTGAAAGAGATGGCCGACTCACCGCGTTCGGGATTGCGAGAAATCATCTCCTGAAAGCAACAACGCAGACACTTGAGAAGGCAATTCTTCAAGTCAAGAGCCATGCGCTGAGTCAGCTGCGGCAGATTCGGGATACCCGGATGAACGGCCGATCCATGCGAGTAGGACGCAAGCACGCTCACTTCACGATGCTCTATGCGAACGCTCACCTCGCGAGTGAGGAATTTCCTTCCAATTGACGAGGGTCATGCGACCGAATCGGTGATGCTCATGGAGCATCAGGGTGTCGCGCAGTAGCGTCAGCCCCCTCCATGGTTCCTGGCCCTGACATCGTCCTGGCGTGCCCACGGTGCGGTGCGATTCACCGGCGGCACTCGCTGGCCTCCGGCAACACCTTCGGTGCCGTACTCTGGACGGATGGTTGGCGCGACGCGCCGATGCTGCCGCTGCCGCCCGTTGTCTCTCGGTGTACGGCCTGCCAACGGGTGTTCTGGCTCGACAGGGCCCACGAGCTGGGAAGGCTCCCTTTCTGGGAGCGTTCCAACTCCGTCACCCTCGTCACCTTGGAGGCCGCAGGGGAGCGCCGGGTCGAGGTCATGCAACTTTTACGGCGCGCGAGCGGCGAAAGCCTCTTGGAGGTGAAGCGGCGTATCGACACGCTGCCGACGGAGCTGGGGCGGTACTTTCGCCGGGCGGAAGCCAAGGCGTTTGCTGCCCGGTTCGAGCAGGTGGGAGCCCGCGTGTCGCTGCGGGAGGAGACGACGGGGGAACCGCCTCCCGAGACACCACCCACCGAATGGAAGTCCGCGCCCTTCATCCAGGCTCCGGATGAGACGGCGTACCTGGAGGCCCTCGCGGACGGCCTGGGGAAGGAACCGAAGGAGGAGCAAGAACTGCGTCTTCATGCCTGGTGGTCGAGCAATGCGCCCTACCGCCAGGGCGCTTCGTGGGAGCCCTTCTCACGGCGGAGCCCGGGTGCCCGGGACAACCTGCTCGCGCTGGTGGGGCTGCTCTCACCTAACGATGCGCTACAACGGCTGCTGCGAGCGGAAGCGCTGCGCGAGCTGGAGTGCTTCGAGGAGGCGAAGGCCCTGCGGAGCGAGGAGTTTCCCGACCCACTGAAAGCGTCCGCGAGGTTCATCCAGGAGCTGGCTCTCCAGTGCCGCTGCGAGGTCCGGCAGCTCCCCTCACCCACCTCCTGAAAACCCGCCTTGAACGATGGCGCCCGCGAGGCGCCATCGCGCGATGGATTCAGCCGGGCGCGCCGCTCACGGGGTGAAGATCCCCGTCACGGTCATCGCCTTCGCCTCCGGGTAGCTGGACCGGAAGGGGTGGCCCTGGAAGTCGGCGTTACCGGAGGAGCGGGCCTCGATGATGGCGAAGTAGGACTTGCCCGACGTCAGGACGCCGGGGGGCAGCCGCAGGGACGTGCCCGCCGTGTACAACTGTGCCACCGGCCCGCCCGCGACCTGCGACGTGCGTCCCTGGGCGTTCACGAAGACCTCGTAGAGGTAGACCCCGTAGTGGGTCGCGGTGCCCACGGTGGGCGCCGTCCAGGCAAGGAGCGGCATCAGCCCCACGCCCGTCAGGTTCCCGGACGCGGCCTGCCCCGCCAGCGTCACCGCGCGCGCCGGGCTCAGCCGGGGCCCGACCGCGGACACCGCGAACGCGGGCATGACGTCATTGAACCCCACCGACAAACGCAAGGTCAGCGCCTGGGTCGCGCCCGGCGCCATCAACGCCACGTTGAAATGCGTCTGGACCATCCCCGCTTGCGCGAACCCCGGATAGGGATTGCCATAGGCGAACGAATAGACACGATTCGGGCTTCCCGCCGGCAGCGAGCAGGTCAGCAGGTCCGGCGCCAGCGCGTAGCCTGCCCGCGTGCCGTCGGGCACCGCGATGAAATACAGGTCGTGACGGACCACGGTGGCGGTGGGGTGCACCACGGTGCGCAGCGCCTCGAAGTCCGGGGAGCGCAGGTCCAGCGTGAGCACCTGGTCCTGCGGCAGCACGGTCATCGTGCCCGTGAAGCTCGCCGTGCTCCCCTGGGTGACCACCAGCGGCGCCGTGAAGGCACGGGTGGCTGCGTTGTAGGAGATGGGTGCGCCGTACGTCGAATCGGTCTTCGCGGAGAGCTGATGGAAGGTCACCGGGTCTCCCGCGCTGGCGTCCACCAGGACCGCGTTCTCCATGCCCGAATACCTCAGCGTCTGGGTCCACCGCTGGGCCCCCGCGCTGAGCGGCGTCCCCGACTGCACGAGCCCGTTCGTGCCCGCGGCGTAGAGCGCCGTGCCCGGGGAGTAGATCTCCATGAAGTCACTCCCCTGCCACGAAGCCAGGCCCTGGAGGTCCACGGAGAGGAACGTGCTCGAATTCGCGGCCACCCCGTCCGGACGCCCCTGGATGTCGCTGCCCAGGTCCGGAGCGCGCGAGGACGTCACCACGTACGCGCCGCCCACCCGCAGGGTGTAGGGCCCCTGGGGGACACCCGCGACCGTGAACGTGCCATCCGTCGCGCCCGTACCGGGGTAGACGAGGAACGTGCCGTCGCCCTGATCCACCATGGCCTCCACCGCCACGCCGGACAGGTCCTGTCCCCGCGTCACGGACGCATTCCCGGTGGTGAAGTAGCGGTGGTTCATCACGCCCTGCACAGCCGTGGCGCACGCGGGGCCCGTCCAGGTGAGGGAGAAGGTCCGCAGCGCCTCCAGCCCTTCCGCGTCCGTCACCCGGGCGCGCACCACCGGCGTCGCCTGCGCGTCGATGCACGCGGGGGCCGTCCAGGTGACCTCGCTGCCATCGGGGCTGGGGACCGGCGTGCCCAGGGTGCCCACCGGGGCTTCCCAGGCGAAGCCCAAGGCGGTGCCTTCCGGGTCCATGGCGCGGACGGTGAAATGCACCGAGCTGCCCGGGCCCACGGTGGTGGCCGACTGGGACGCGTCGGTGATGCGCGGCAGCGCGTTGGGTGACACCGGCGCGCCCACGCAGATGCCCAGGTGTCCCAGTCCCTGGCCGCCGCGGCCGTCCGTCACGCGCACGGTGAGCTGGCAGTTGGCGCAGGTGCTCTGCGCGGGCAGCGCCGTGGGGGTGAAGCGCGCGTTCGCGGTGCCCTCGTCCGTCCAGGTGCCCGCGCAGCTCGCGGTCCAGGCGTAGTGGAGGTTCGCCGCGGCGTCGTCGCTGTCCACGCCCTGGGCGCTCACGCCCATGGACTGGTGGGGGACCACCTGCGTCGGGAAGCCGGTCAGCGACACCACCTGCGGCCAGGCGTTGAACTGTCCGGACACCACGGCCCCACCCGTGTCCGCGCCCTCCACCACGATGGGGAAGCTCACCGCGGTGGACGCGCCCAGCGGATCCGCCACCGTCAGCGTCACCGTCTGCGAGCCCTCCACCATGGGGGCCGTCCAACGCGAGGACAGCGCCGAGGGGGTGTTGAAGGTGCCTGCCGTCGCGGTCCACACGTACGTGAGCACGTCCCCGGGGTTCGGGTCGGTGGCCGTGGCCCGCATGTCCACGAAGCCGCCCCGCTCCACGGACGAGCGCGACACCACCAGCGAGGTGATGACGGGGCCGGCGTTCTCGAAGTCGGGAGGCGGGTCCACCTGCTGAAGCAGGATGTTCACCTGGACCGTCTGGTTGGCGGTGATGGTGACGTCCGCCGCCTCGCCCCGGAAGAGGAGCCGCGCGTTCGCGTCATACGCGAAGGCCCGGAAGCGGCGCCCGGTGCCGGCGGGAAGCGGGCTCATGAGGACGGTCCACACCGAACCGTCCTGCGCCAACTGCACGGTGAGCTCCGGCTGTCCCGGGCCATCCACCGTGCCTTCAATCCAGACAGGCGACGTCTTCGTCAATGAAACACACAAGCCCGTCGCATGGGTCGAACAGCATGCTCACGCGGGCGCGGACCCTGCGTTTCCAGACAATGCCTCGATGCATGATTCCCCCTCTGGCGGAGGGGGCGAGAGCCCGGTGGCCACGCGTTCACCCCACCCCCACGGCGCGCGTTCTACCAAGCCATCTCAGACGGTCAATAGCCCCAGGAATCGCGGTCCGTCTGGCCTCACGGTGTCTCAAGCGACTCAAGCCATGGATTCACGCATGGGCGTTGAGCTTGATGTCTATACGGAGCGCATCGCGCGGTGCACGAGGTGGATGTCCCGGAAGGACGGGATGCGCGCGGGGTCAATGACGTGCATCAACGCCATCCGCATCTGGACGGCGCATCGCCGGACATCCATCCCGCCGATGCCGGTGCCGAGCCCCGGGCAGACCAGGGTGCGGATGACCGGAGCGCCCGCGGCCTGGTTGTGGCGCTTCACGGCGAGCAGGACGGCGCGGAACGCGAGATAGGCGTGGACCGTCTGCGCGACGCTCTCCGGGATGCGCATGGTCGGCGCGGCCACGAGGAACGGCCAGCGCGTGTCACCCGAGGGGACGACCACCGCGGCGCCGACGGGCAGCTCGCCGTGGTGCTCCGCCACGATGGCGCGCTGCACGGCCTCCTGGATCTGGAGGCCCAGGGTGTCACGGATCGCCAGGTCCAGTCCGCCATCCATGATGCCGAAGCTGTTGGCCGGACTGACCATGGCGTCCGCCGGAATGGCGAAGAAGTCCTCCTCCCGCACGGCGACGAAGTCGAACGGCTCGAAGGCTTCCGTCCAGGCCCGCACCAACTGCGGTGAGCGGTCGATGAGGTAGAGCTTCTCGAGGAGCATGGCCTGGGGTTTAACACTTGAAGGAGTCGGACCATGAACCTCCACACGTCGCGCTTCGTCCTGGCTCAAGCCCCCGTGCTGGGCGTCCACCAGGGGTCGAGGGCAGAAGCGCTCCGCCGGGGCGTGGTCCTCTTCTTCCACGGGCTGGGCGGGGGCAAGGAGGTCCACGAGCGCGAGCTGCGGCTCTTCGCGGACCAGGGACTCTTCGCGGTGGGGGTGGACGCCGTGGGACACGGCGAGCGCCGCTTCCCGGACTTCGACGCGCGCTTCGCCGAGGGGAACCCCCGCTGGATGGAGGAGTTCCTCGACGTGGTCGAGTCCACCGCGAGCGAGGTGTCCGCCCTGCTCGATGCGCTGGTGGAGGAGCACGGCGCCGACCCGGCTCGCCTGGGAGTCGGCGGTGTCTCCCTGGGCGGCTACATCACCTACGCGGCGCTCGTGCGGGAGCAGCGGCTGCGCGCCGCCGTGCCGCTCCTCGGCTCACCGGAGTGGGGCCTGCCCAGGCCGGCCAGCCCGCACCACCACCTGAAGCGCTTCTTCCCCACGGCCCTCTTCAGTCAGACCGGAGGGCAGGACGACGTGGTGCCTCCCGGCCCCGCGAAGGCGCTCCACGCGCGGCTGGAGCCCCTCTACGCCCAGGCCCCGGAGCGGCTGCGACACCGCGAGTTCCCGGAGTCCGGCCACATGATGCGAGAAGCGGACTGGCACGAGGCGACCCGCGACGCGGCGGACTGGCTGTCACACTTCCTCCTGCGCTGATGGCCGCGCCGCACGCGGCTTCGTACGCCTGGGGCCTGTGCTCGAAGCGCTCGCGTCCGGGTGTCTGGGAAGCCCTCATGCGGGAGGAGGCCTCGCTGGGAATCCGAGGCGGCATGACTCGCCTGTCAGCCATCCGCTGACCGCGGTGGCGCACCGCCTCCCCGCATCCTGCGCATAGCCACCCTGGCATGGTGGTTGCGTATGGGGTGTGCCACCACGACGGGGACCCCATGCCGCCACGTTTCATCTGCCTGCTCATGTTGTCGCTGGCCCTCCCTGGCGCCTCCGCCAGCGCCGGGGAGCCGGCGCCCGTGCCTCCTCCGGCATCCGTCCCGGGTTGGTTCGAGAACCCCACCCGCACGCGCGGACTGCTCGGTTCAACGGCGTTGCCGCTGCATGCGGGAGAGGGCTTCGTCGGACAACAGGCGCTCCTCGCCACCATCGCGGAGGTGGGGCTGAGCGAACAGGTGTCCGTGAGCGTGGCCACGGCCGCCTTTGTCTATTCGATGGGCCGCGCCTTCGACGACGTCCCCTTCAGCCTCGTGGGGGGCATCAAGGTTTCGCGGCCGCTGTCAGAGCGGCTGCACCTGGCGTTCGGCGTCCAGGGCGGCAGCTTCGACACCGGCCAATATCTGTTGGACACGCTCAACGGCATCTCGGTCTACGGCATCCTCACCTATGGGACACCCGACGCCCACGTGTCGCTCACGGTCCGGCCCTTCCTCGCCTGGGGGACCTACCACTCCGGAAGCCTGATGATCCTGCCCATGCTGGGCGGCTTCGTCCGGCTGGGAGAGCAGTGGGGCCTCGCGGGGGAGGTCGCGCTCTCACCGGTCGATGGCATCAGCGGCACGTTCGGCTTCGCGACGGCGGGCGCGCGGTTCATGGGGCGCCAGTGGTCCCTGGACCTGGGGCTCCTCGCCGAGCAGCAATGGAAGGACACGGACAATCCCTCCGTGCTCCCCGGGTTCTCGTTCCTGTTTCACTGGCGCTGAGCCAGCAGCGCACTGAGGGGAAATCATGGCACCACGTCTCATCTGCTTGCTCATGTTGTCGCTGGCCCTCCCTGGCGCTTCCGCCAGCGCCGGAGAGCCGGCTCCCGAACCGCCTCCGGCATCCGCCCCGGTTTGGTTCGAGAACCCCACCCGCACGCGCGGTCTGATGGGTTCAACGGCACTGCCGCTGCACGCGGGAGAGGGCTTCATCGGACAGCAGGCGTTCTTCTTCACCGTCGCGGAGGTGGGCCTGAGCGAGCGCGTGTCCGTGCACCTGGCCACGGCCGCTCCGTTCCAGCTGGTGTACACAGACACGTCCTTCAGCCTCATGGGGGGCATCAAGATCAGCACGCCGCTCACCGAAAAGCTGCATCTGGCGTTCGGCGTGCAAGGCGGCTCCTACGACAGCGACTTCCCGGGCTCGGGGGGGCTCCACAACGCCGTCGCCGCCTACGGCACCCTCACCTATGGGACGGCCGACGCGAACCTCTCCCTCACGTTCCAGCCCATCTACATCTGGGAGCGGGGCCGGAATGGGAGCGTGATGGTGCTGCCCATGGTGGGAGGCTTCCTGCGCGTCGGGGAGCACTGGGGCTTCGCGGGGGAGGTCGCCATCTCGCCGGTGGAGGCCATCGCGGACGCGTTCGCCTTCGCGACGGCGGGCGCGCGGTTCATGGGGCCTCGGTGGTCCGTGGACCTGGGGATCCTCGCCGGAACGCAGTTGCAGCAACAGGACACCCCTGCCTTCGCTCCCGGAGCCACCTTCCTGTATCACTGGCGCTGAGACGTGAAGACAGACGCGTCCCAGGCGGCGGGACGCGCCTTGCATCTCCCGGAGGCCCGGCGAGGGTTCAGGGCGTGTACAGCTCCGCCGTCGCGAGGGTCGTGGAGTCGAGGAGGCCCCCCACGATGAGGACCCTGCCATCCGGCAGCAGCGTCGCCAGCGCGCGCGTCCGGGGTTCAAGCATGGAGCCGGTTGCACTCCAGGTGCCCGACGTCGGGTCGTACAGCTCCGCCGTCGCGAGGCTGAAAGCAGGGGAGCCGGATCCTCCTGCAACGAGAACCCTGCCATCCGGCAGCAGCGTCGCCGGCGAATTCCAGCGCGCTTCGGTCATGGACCCCGTAGCGCTCCAGGTGCCCAACGTGGGGTCGTACAGCTCCGCCATCGCGAAGATGCTGGTGTAGTTGTTTCCCCCTGCGACGAGCACCTTGCCGTTGGGGAGAAGTGCCGCCGAATAAGCGAATCGCGGTTCGGCCAGGGAACCGGTAGCGCTCCAGGTGCCCGAGGCCGGGTCGTACAGCTCCGCCGTCGCGAGGACACCAGTACTGTAGTTACGGCCCCCCACCACGAGCACCTTGCCGTTGGGCAGCAGCGTCGCCGCGCAATCGAAGCAAGGGTCAGCCATGGATCCGGTAGGGATCCAGGTGCCCGAGGTCGGGTCGTACAGCTCCGCCTCCGGGTTGATGCTGCCCCCCACCACGAGGACCCTGCCGTCAGGCAGCAGTGTCGCCGTGTGTTCGGAGTGGGACTGGTTCATGGAACCGGTAGGGCTCCAGGTACCCGAAGCCGGGTCGTACAGCAGCGCCGTCGCAATGAAGCCGGCACCCTCGCCGAACCCCCCTGCAACGAGGACCTTGCCATCCGGCAGCAGTGTCGCCGTGTGGAGCCAGCGCTCCGCGGGCATGGAGCCGGTAGCACTCCAGGTGCCCGACGTCGGGTCGTACAGCTCCGCCGTCGCGAGGAAGTTCACGCCGTTGTATCCGCCGGCGGCGAGCACCTTGCCGTTGGGCAGCAGCGTCACCGTGTGGCCCCAGCGAGGGTCGAGCATGCTTCCCGTCGAGGCCCAGGTCCCCCCACAGGCCGGCAGCCCCGTCACGGTGAAGGTGCGGGTGTCGGTCAGGTTGAACGCGTTGGTGACGGTGGCGGTGATGGAAGGGGGCGTGTTGCCACAGGTGGGCGCTGTCCAGGTGATGCGGCTGCGGGTGGCGTCGCTGGCCGGCATCCCCAGCGAGCCGGCAGTGGCCTCCCAGGAGAAGGTCAGGGCGGAACCCTCCGGATCGCTGGCCACCACCTCGTAGGTGAGGACCTGGCCCGGTGAGGCCGTGTCCGACGAGCGGTAGGAGCGGATGATGACCGGGGGAAAGTGATTGGCCGGGGGCGAGTCGCTGACGCACACCGCGACGGTGCCGGTGTTCTGTCCGCCGCGCCCATCCGATACCGTGACAGTCAGACGGCAATTGTTGCAGGCGCCGGCGGGCAGCAGCGACGGGGTGAACCGAGCCGAGCGGGAGGAGGCGTTGGCCCAAGTGCCGGCGCAGGTAGCACTCCAAGCATAGGAGAGGCTGTCTCCGTCCGGGTCGGAAGCCGAGGCGGAGACAGACGTCGTCTCCCCGACGGCCAGCTGCGTGGGGCTGGCACTGAGCGCGGCCACCACGGGGGAACTGTTGAAGCAGATGGACAGGTTCGCCTCTCCCTCCCCGTCCGCGGTGACGTTGACCGCCAGCACGATGCTGGAGGACAGGCCGCGCGAGTCCGTCACGGTCAGCGTCAGGCTTTGAATGCCCGTGGAGACAGGCGCGGTCCACGAAGTGGCGGCAGCCGAGGGCGAGGAGAAGGAGCCCGCGGTGGCGGTCCAGGCGTAAGAGAGGGTATCGCCCGGATTGGGATCATGCGCGGCGGCCGTCAAGGAGATGGAGCCCCCCCCGCCACGGAGGTCGAGGAGGCCACCAGGGAGTCAATGACAGGCGCCTCATTGTCGAAGGGAGGCGGAGGGTCGACTTGCTGGAGCGTGATGGCGACGAGGACCATCTGGTCCGCGATGATGGTGACGCCGGTGGCGGAGCCCTCGAAGAGCCGCGTTCCGGAGGCGTCGAAGGCCTGAGCGAGAAAGGAGCGGTTGGGGCCCGCGGGAATGTTGCCAAGGATGCCGCCCCACACGCCCTGGGTGGGGGCCAGGTCCACGGTGACGGAAGGGATATCCGCCGCGCTGGAGGTGACGGAGACGCGGGAGACGGTGGAGGCAAGAGCCTGGGGCACGGAGACGGCGAACCGGGTCGCGCCGGTGTCGAGGGAAGAATCAGAGCAGCCCGCCAGCAGCGCCAGCGTGAGCCCCAGCAGCAGGGAGGTGGATGTCTGTTGCAATGAAACAACCTCCACGAGCGTGGCAGGCTCGCTGATTTCATGAAGGGGGGCAGCGACGGGCTGCCGAGAAGCATTGGGCATGGCAAGCGGTCGTGGCCATTGCCCCAACAGATTGCCGTCCGTCTCGTGGTGGACGAGACGGATATGGCTTTCCCGCGCCCGCGGAGAGGCAAGCGGTCCACGTTGGGATGAGCACGCGGACCGCCGCTTCCGTCAGCGCATGCTCGGGGTGGTGCCGACCACGTTCACCGTGGCCGTGGCGCTGGCAGCGATGCCGAAGTCCTCCTGATGGATGATCAGGTCCACGGTGTGCGCGCCACGCGCGCCCGGAGGCACGGACTTCGTCATCGTGAAGGTGTAGGCGCCGCCCGGAGGCAGGTTGACGCCCCAGTCGGACCAGGACGTGTCCCAGCCCTGCGGCAGGTTGGACCCAAAGTCGTACCAGACCCAATTGCACGAGGCGGAGTCGTTGTTGGTGACGCTCACCGTCCACGTGACGTCCGAGCCCGGGGCCGCCGTCACGGTCGCCGGCGAGAGCGACAGCGTGGGCGGCGTCGCGATGCAACGCTCGACGACCTCCACCGTGGCCGTGCCCTGCACGGTCTGGCTTCCCCGCGTGACGGTGACGCCCGCCGTGTAGGGCCCGGGCGGCGTGCTGTAGGGCACATACGTCTGGAGGCCCAGCGTGTCGGAGGTGGACGCAGCGACCGTGCGTTGCGCGGGCAGCGGGTCGGAGCCCCAACCCGAGGGGACGATGGCGGAGAGCTGGAAGGTGCTCGGCGCGCAGCCCACCGAGTCCCGATTGATCAACTCCAGCGCGAACTCCGGCCGCGCTCCGGGCCAGATGCTCGGCTCCAGGGGCGTCACCCGCACCTCGGGCACGGCCTGCACACAGGTCGTCGTGCGGTACTGGATGCTCACCGTCAGCCCCGCGGCCGTCGCCGCATCCACCGTGAGGGAGAGGTCGCTGTGCGGGTCGTTCCACGTCGTGCCCGGCAACAGGGCCGGGTCGCTCCAGGAGGGCGTCCCTGGCGTGAAGTCGAGCAGGTGGGTGCCGTCCCGCGCTTCCGCGTCCTCCAGGTGGATGAGCGCGCCTCCGAACACCTGGGACGCCAACGTCGGCTCGAAGAGCCCCACGGGCCGGCGGTACTCCAACCACAGCCAGTCATTGGCGCCAGCGCGCCGGCGCACCTTGAGCGCCTTGAGTCCACCGGACGCCACCACCGGCGCGAGCGTGAAGGTGCCGCCCGTGCCCTCCACCTGGGCCACCGCGGAGGGAGCCAGCCAGCCGATGCGCGCCTTGTGCGGCGCCGCGTAGTGGCCCAGGTTCCAATCGCCCATCGACGAGAAGAGGTCCCCATATTCGTCGATGACGCCCAGGGTGCCCGGCATGCCCAGCGGCTGCGTGCCGAAGTCGCGCGAGTTCGCGTGGTTCAGCGAGAGGTTGTGACCTGCCTCATGCGTCACCAGCTTCACGGCGGTGTCGTGGCTCGTCATCCAGTCCGCGACGAGCCAGGCCACGGAGGCCGTCACCGTGCCATCCGCCGTCACGACCTGTCCGCAGGACAAGGTGGCCTGCCCCGCGTAGGCACAACCCTGCGTGGGATTGGGGTGGACGATGAAGATGCGGTCGTACTGCCGGAAGTCCACGTCCGCGTCCGCCGCCCGCACGGCCGCGTCGCGCATGGCGTCCGTCTCCGAGCAGGAATAGGCGCGGTCCAGCGTGTACCAGCCCCGCACGTTGCCCGTGGTGGTGGTGCGGCCCTCGGACACCTCGCTCCAGTAGGTCGCCAGCGAGCGCTGCGTGGTGGAGAAGAACGCATCATGGATCCCCTGCGGAGTGGCCGCGGGCTGGGGCATGCCCGGGAAGGCCGCGAGGATGACGAGGCTGCGCTGCACCCCGGTGACGCCACACGCGTCCGAAGTGGCCTGCACGGCCGCGGCGTGGCGGTCCACCTCCACGCTCCGGGCCATGAAGCGGTGCTCGCCCTGGGTTCCGCGCAGCGTCACCCGCTGACCACTGCGCAACCCCTCCGGCGTTCCACCAGTGAAGGCCAGCGGCAGATGCCGCCCCCCGGCGACGAGGAAGTACTCCTCGCGTGAGGCCTTGAACGACGGCGCGTCCACGACCCGGACTTCGAGCTCGCCCTGGACCACCTGTTCACGGGTGGCGTCCTCTGGGATTGAAACCTGCGTGTTACAGGCCGCGAGCCACACGGCCGCGGCGATGAGCCACATGCGGGACATTTCCCCTCCGGCGAGCGGTGGTCCGGCGCGGGAGTGCCCCTGACGACCGCCGCGCGCGCCTTGTGCCCCCGGCCGCGCGCGTGCGCAATCCGTCACTCGAGGATGTCACGCGGATTTTGAAGAGGCTCCGCCCCCCTACCCCGCCTAAGTAGGTCGCCAAATGTTCCTGAACAAATTCAGAGCAGAGCAGTAACAGAGCAGGTGCTGCATTCGTCTCGGAACTTGTGGCTACCCACTTAGAGGAACTCGTCCACGATGAAGACGCCCCCGACGGAGAACTCAAGAACGGCTGTTCCAGGTAACGAATCGGGACGCTTCCGGAGCTGGTTCATCGCCGTCCGTGCCACCGCGCAGATGGGCACCCGCTGTGCGGCACCCGGCGGACGTGCCTCGTAGTAGCGGATGACCGCCTGTGGTCCGCTCGTCCAGACGTACCCATAAAGGCGCGTCGGTGACTCCAGCGTTCCCAGGTCATCGAGCAACACGCTCTCCACCCGACCCTCGTACAGGGTGATGGGCCGGGCATCCATCTGGTTCGCGTCGAGTTCGGCGGTCGCACCATCCCCCACGCCCAATCGCAGATAGCGCATCGCCTTGAGCGCTTCTTCCGGGCACTTCTCGGGCCCAGGGGTTCCATCGGGCCGAAGGCTCACCCGCCCTGTCGCGGAACCAGCGCAACCCACGATCAGGACGGCGAGGATGAGACCGCACGCGAACTCAAGCGTCCTGGAAACCATCCTGCGGCTCTTACTCACGCACAAGGCGAGGGTCCAGAACCACATAGCCATGGCGGAGGCCGTCATACCGGTAGATCTCCAGCATCAGGGTCTCCAGATGCCCTTTGGCATCGAGGAAGGCGCTCCGATCCACCACGAAGGCAAAGGTGCCCGACTGCCCCGCTTTGAGCAGAGCGTGTTCGGAACGGACAGCCACCGTTCGCGGCTCCTGGCTCTTCAGCGAGGACAGCTTCGCCCGGACCACTCGCCACGGACGATCCTCGCTCTGGTTCTTCACGGCGATCGTGACAGCAGCCTTGCCCTTGCCCGAGTAGAGCTTCATCGAAAGCTCGGAGTCCGCATCAACGGCGCTCCAAGACTTGAACAACCGGAAGGGAGTCTGCGCTCCGGCTCCTGAAGCCAGCAGCGCCGCCAGCGCGTGGTCCGCGGAGGTTTCCTCCTCACGCAACCGTGCGTTCTCCTGCTCCAACTCATTCTTCGCCCTGAGCGTGTGCGTCAGAACGGAAACCAGGGACCGATAGCTCTCCCGGTCCTTGAAGACGTCCACCTGCTGATCCGTCCAGCCGCCCTCCTCCGCAAAAGGCGGCCGCAGTAGGAACGACATCGCGGTCCCATCCGCGAGCGTCACGAGCAGGGGAACGCTTTCATCCGGCCCCAGGGCCCGAAGGGGCTCGATCACCACGCGCTTCTCCGCGACCACCAGCGGCTCGAAGCGCCCCTCCCATCCGAGCAGCTTCGTCTTCAGCGGGTCGCAGGGTTGCTCGAACCGAAGCACCGTGACGATTTGCCCCGACACGTGGATGCGATGGGCAGCGTCGTCCGGATGCTCCGACAGCACCAGGGTCCGGACCTGCGCCTTCTCTCGCGGTCCCGCCAGGGCAGGCGTGACCACGAGGGCGAACAAGACAACGAACCAGCCAAGTAGGGCGCTCCGCATCGAACCTGGACCCTACCCAAGCCACCCGTTCCACGCCAATCTTCCAGACTGGGCACATATGCAGAAGGAGTGCGCCCCGTCGCCGCATCCTTGAGCGACTTCCTGGAAAAGGCGCTCACTCAGTAGGTCGCCGAGTGTTCCTGAACGAATTCAGAGCAGAGCAGTAACAGAGCAGGTGCTGCATTCGTCTCGGAACTTGTGGCTACCTACTTAGCGAAGCTCCAGCTGGGCGCAGTTGGTGCAGTGACTCCAGCTGGAGTCCGCCTTGCTCTTGAAGTCGACGACCGCTGCGTCCTTGAAGGGGCTGGTGTTGTCGTCGATGCGCAGGGTGACGGGCTTGCCGCCCAGGCGCACCTGCACCTTGTAGCGGCCGACGGGCACGTCCTTCATCGCCCCGTCCTTGTCGGGCTTGAGGGTGAGCTTCTTGCCCGCGCTGCCGTCGATGAGCGGCCCCACTGGCTCCAGCTGCACCTCCAGGTTCGGGTACTGGTCATCGCGGAAGCTGGACTCGTAGGTGGTGACCACCTTCAGCGTGCCGCCGTAGAAGCCGCCGCCCTGCTCGTTGGGGATGGCGCCCGACAGCTTCCAGGAGAAGTTGCGCACGCCGCCGTCATTGCCCGCGACGAACTTGGGATTGTCCGGGTGCAGCGGCAGGGTGAAGGTGTCTCCGTTGTACTTGCGCTCCACCATCCCGAAGACGCGCCAGCCCCCGGGGCCGCACGACACCGAGTACTTGCCGGAGCCGTCCGTGAGCGCCTTCTTGTCGGTGTCGTCGTAGGTGGCGGTGGCGTGGTCCGTGTTGAGCGCGTCGTTGTGGTTGTAGACGTCCAGGATGATCTTCGCCCCGGACAGCGGGCGGCCCTGGGTATCCACCGCCTTGCCTTGGATGACGTGGGCCTTGGCCCCCTCGGCGGAGGCCTGGCTGCAGGCGCCCAGCCCCGAGGCCAGGGCGAGCAGCGTGGGGACGGTGATGCGGCGCAGTGCGGTCATGGGTTCTTCTCCTTCACCTCGGGCGGCCACGTGGACAACAACAACACCGGGGAATGAACTGTTTCAGCGGTGGCGGCAATCCTGCCCCAACCCGCCCTGGTTCGCGGCCCGGAAATGGCCGACGATGGGAAGCTGTTGCACAGGCTCCACTGCAAGGCACCTTTGCGTATGAAGTGGCTCGCGCCCGTCCTGCTCCTGGCCTCCGTGGGCTGCGCCGAGCCACGGCGCTCGGAGCCGCCTGATGCTCCGCTCGGTGCGTTCCACTTCACGCTGGAGTCGCGGCCGGTCGCCGCGCAGGTGGAGCTGCTCGACTCGCTCGGCTACTCCGGGGTGACGCTGTTCTGGCCGGGCCGCGAGGCCTTTGACAGCTTCGCCCGCCAGCCCGCGGTGGAGGCGGGACGGGTGCGGCTTCCCGCCGTCCTCTTCGTCCTGCCCTTCGACACGGCCTGGGACCGCGAGGCGCTGAACGAAATCCTGGCGGCGCTCGCCCCCAGGCGGACCGCGCTCTGGCTCATCCTGAGCGGGCCGCGGGACGCGAAGACGGCCATGGTCGCCTCGGTTCGTGACGTGGTGGACCTGGCCACCGCGCACGGCGTGGACGTCGTCCTCTACCCGCATGACGGAGAGGCCATCGAGACCGTCGAGGAGTCGCTCGCCCTGATGGCCGCGGTCGACCGTCCCCGGTTGAAGACCTCGCTCCACCTCTGCCACGAGCTCAGGGCGGGGAACCGCGACCGGCTGGAGGAGGTCATCACCGCCGCCGCCCCCCAGCTCGCCCTCGTGAGCGTCCACGGCGCCGCGCGCGAGTTCGATTTGAACGCCCCCACCTGGTCCGAGGTCATCCAGCCGCTGGACCGGGGCGATTTCGACGTGGGGACCGGGTACCTGCTCCCCTTGCGCCGGGCCGGCTACGAGGGCCCCGTGCTGCTCCACACCTTCGGCATCGGGGACCCACCGGAGGAGCACTTCCGCCGCTCGATGCGGAAGTGGGGTGAGCTGTCGCGCTCGGTGGCGGACGCGCTCAGGGCTCGCTGAAGCCGCCGCGCACCCACGCGTTGGCGATGTCCCGGGTGAACTTGAAGTTCGCCGGCACGCGATGCTTCGCGACGGTCTCGCCAGCGTCGTCGATGGCCGAGAGCAGCGCGTGGGGGTCGTACTCATCGGGCACGAGCTCGAGCCGGACCTCGTACCAGCGGCCCTCCCAGGCGATGGAGAGCTTCTTGGTCATGGCCTGGTCGCGCTGCCGCGCGGAGCGGTCCAGGACCTCCGAGGCCGTCTTCACGAAGGTCGCGAACGCCGCCGCATCGAAGGGCTTGGGGTTCTTCTTGTCGCGGCCCATCACCCACGGGCTGATGAGGACGGGCTCGGGGATGCCCTGCTTGCGGATCTCCACGGCCCAGCCGTCGTCCTCCTCGTTCTTGATGACCCTGGCCGACCAGCCGTTCTTCCGCCAGAACGCAGGCTCCATGACCTCGGGCTCGGTGGGCGTGTGCTCATTGCTCATGGGCATTCCTCATACCCCTGATTGGCCTCGCGCGGTGCCGCCTTCAAGCCCGAACACGGCACGCCGGCCCTGGTACGCGCTCACCTGCTTCGCGACCGAGGGCCAGCGCATCCTCGTTGCCCTGGGAGGGAAGCGCGCCGCCTCACGGACGGAAGCGGACCGCCCGGACAAGGCGATTCGTTGCCACGCCTCGCGGCCATGCCCCGGACTTGCTGTTCGCCCATGTGCAACCGGGAGTGGCACCGGCCCTGCAATCGCAGTCCGTTGAAACATTCTCGACGGGAGCCGGGACCGATGGGCACGAGACGCGGGTGGCTGGGAGCGGCGGTGGCGCTGGTGGTGGGGTGCGGGCCAATGGAGCAGGCGGAGCGGGAGGACGGGCCGGACCCGGCCGCGCCCGCCGAGGCGTCCGACCTGGGCCACGCCGAGCTCGCGGCGACCACCACCACGCGCACCCTCACGGCATACGCGGACACGATGGCGGACGCCACCCAGCCGGACACCCGCTTCGGCTCCGCGCAGACGCTCTACGCGGATGCCTCGCCGCGGCGCCAGCCCTACCTGCGCTTCAACCTGTCGAGCATCAACGGGGTCATCACCTCCGCGAAGCTGCGGGTGTACGTGGTGGATGGCAGCAAGGACGGCCCGGCCGTCTACGGGGTGAATCCGAACTGGGGCGTCTCCACGCTCACCTGGAACAAGGCGCCAGCCGTCCTGACGCAGAAGCTGGCGGACGTGGGCGCGGTCTCCGCGGGCACGTGGGTGGATTACGACGTGTCCTCGTGGGTGAAGGCGAACGACTCCTACTATGCCTTCACGCTCGTCTCCACCACGAGCGACGGCACGGGCATCGAGGCGAATGACGCGCCGGGCAGCAACAACCCGCGTCTGGTCCTCACCGTTCAGGACTGCCCGGGTCCGGAGACGGATATCGTCCACCCCCACTTCGACACCTGGGTGTCCCAGGCGGAGCCCACGCGGCGCAACCCCGGCAGCAAGGCGCTCACGGCGGATGGCGACCCGGAGAGCGCGGCGTACCTGTCCTTCGATGTGGCCACGGGCGGGCGCACGCTGACGGGGGCGCGGCTGCGCGTCTTCGCGACGGGAGGAGGGACGGCGAACGCGCCGGCCGTTCACGCCACGACAAACTGGAGCGGCGAGGACTTCGACTGGACGGGCCGCCCGGCGGTGGCCCCCACCCCGCTGGCGGACAAGGGCAGCGTCAGCGGTGGAACCTGGGTGGAGTACGACGTGGGGGCGGCCCTCTCCGGAGACGGGCGCTACGGCTTCGGGCTTTTGCCCCAGAGCACGGACGGAATGACCTTCACCTCCATGGAGGGCCCGATCCTGCAATGGCCGCAGCTCGTCCTTTCGTACACGGCCTCGACGTGCGCGTACCGGGGGCTCAGCCGCGTGGGAGGCACCCTGGGGGCCAGCTGGCACATGTTCCACGGGGGCGATGAGCGGGTGGTCTCCACGGCGGCGACCTCTGACGGGGGCTGGGTGGCGCTCGGGTCATACGTGTCCAATGGCAGCGCCAATCCGCCCAACTTTGGAGGGGGCCCGTTGCCGGGCATCCAGGGCTTCGCGGTGACGCGTTACCTCGAGAACGGCGGGGTGGAGTGGAGCGTGGGCCATGCCGGCCAGATCATCCCGGCGGGACTCGCGGTGGCTCCGACGGGCCATATCCTCGTGGTGGGCCTCTACTACGGCGCACCGGACCTGGGCACGGGCCCGCTGCCGCAAACCACTGCAGCACGCCTCTTCGTGGCGCGGCTGACCCCGGACGGAGTCACGGAGTGGGTGCGGACCTTCGCCTCCACGTACAGCGGCCAGCAGGGCATGCTCAAGTCCACCAGCATCACCACGGATCCGGACGGTGCGCCCATCATCGCGGGCCGGTTCTTCGGTGAAGTGGACTTCGGCGGCGGGCCTCTGCGCTCGGACGGCTCGCAGGCGCAGGATGGCAGCGCCCTGTACCTGCTGAAGCTCGCGGCGGACGGCTCGCACGCGTGGTCGCGGAGCTTCGCGGCCGCGGATAGGGCCTCCCAGTTGGAGGTGGCGGCGGACAGCGCGGGCAACCTCTATCTCAGCGGCTCGGCGCTGGGCGGCACGGAGCTCGCCCCGAGCGGCAGCGGGCCCACGCCCTTCGTGGCGCGGCTCACCGCCGCGGGTGAGCAGGTGTGGACGCGCGCCTGGACCGGAGCCAACGGCGCCACCGTGGCGGTCGTTCCATACGGCGGCGACGTGTTCTTCAGCGGCACCTTCACGGGCACCTTCACCTTCGCGGGCACGACGTACACCCAGGTGCCCACCGACTACAGCGGCACGCCGGACGACCTGTTCCTGGGGCGGCTGAAGGCGGATGGCACCGACGTGTGGCTGAAGCACGTGGGCTCGCCGTACGGCGAGAGCGCCCGGGGGCTCACGGTCACCCGCAGCGGCACGGTGGTGCTGTGGGCACAGTCGAGCGGCCCGGTGAGCTTCGGGGGCGGCACGCTGCGGGGAGGCCCCATCTACGCGGGCTACTCGACGGCCGGCACCCACCGCTGGTCCCGCTACTTCCCACTCACCGGGCAGCCCATCGCGCTCACCACGGGGGAGCTCCTGTTGGGCACGACCCTGTGGTCCACGACCCAGGTGGATGGGGTGAGCTTCTCGTCCTACTCCTGGTACGGCACGACCTTCACGGACGACGCACTCTTCCTCCGGCTGCGGCCTTGACGCAGGCGTTGCCCCCGGGGCCGTGCGCAGCCAGTCCCGGGGGCAGCGTCCGCCGTGCGCGTCAAACGGGAATTGCTACGCCTTGTGCGCCAATGACACATGAAGTCGGTGAAGACATTCGCGCCCGGCCCGTCCACCACCGGCCTCCAACAATATAATACAAGCGGTGTCCCTGAACGGGATTCATGTCAGCACCGTGGCTTGGCCATCCAAAGACCCACCACGTTCGATTTTGACCCAGTTGCTGGAGTTCAAGGGAACTCAATATACACCGGCCAAATCCTGGCGCTGCCAGCCCATGCAGCGTGAACCGAGGAAGCATGGCCCCCGTGAAGCGAAGCAGGAAATCACTCATCTTGACCGCTGACGTCCGGCTGTCCGCCGTCTCTCTCTTCTTGATGACCGCCTGTGGCGGGACCCGGGAGGAGGGACAGCCCCCACTGGCCCAGGCCGCCGCGGCGGTCGCTGGCGAGTGCGTGGTCCAGCCGCCCTTCAATCCCAACTTCGAGCCGGAGCTGGAGTGGGCTTGGAGTGGAAGCACCATCCTGCCACAGCACAAGCAGGTCATGATGACGCCCATCGTCGTGGAGGTGAACGGCGATGGCATCCCAGACGTCGTCTTCAGCTCCTTCGCGGGCGCCAACTACACGACGGATGGCGTCTTGCGTGCCATCAGCGGCGCGGACGGCAGCGAACTGTGGACCGTGACCGACCCGTCCCTGCGCGTGCGGGGAGCCGCGAGCGTGGCCGGCGCGGACATCGACGGTGACGGCCTGGTGGAGCTGTGCGCCATGCCATCGAGCGGCGGCGGCATCCTCTGCTTCGAGAACACCGGCGCGTTCAAGTTCCGGACGGAGGGAACGCTGAACAACTGGGGAGGCGTCTCGTTCTCGGACCTGGACGGCGATGGCTCCGTGGAGATAATCAACGGCAACCAGGTCTTCAGCAATACGGGCGTGCTGAAGTGGTCAGGGGTTGATGGCATGGGTGGCCAGTCCACGGGCCCCATCTCGTTCGCGGCGGACATTGACGGTGACGGCCTGCGGGAGGTGGTCAATGGCAGGGCCATCTACCGCCATGACGGCACGCTCAAGTGCAGGAACACGAACATCGGGCATGGACTGGCCGGCGTGGCCAACTTCGACAGCGATCCCCACGGAGAGGTCGTGGTGGTGTCCGCCGGTCGAGTCTCGCTGATGGATGACGACTGCACCCTGCTCTGGACCCAGGTCCTCCCCGGCGGCGGCAACGGTGGCGCGCCCAACATCGCCGACTTCGACGCGGACGGCCTGCCGGAGATCGGTGTGGCTGGCGCCACGCGGTACACCGTCTTCGAAACGAATGGCACCATCAAGTGGTCCAGCCCCGTCCAGGACGGGAGCTCGAACATGACGGGGTCGTCCACGTTCGACTTCGAAGGGGATGGGAAGGCGGAGGTGGTCTACGCCGACGAGGTCCGCCTGCGCATCTATGACGGTGCGACGGGCGCGGTGCGCTTCAGCGTGGCGCATGCCTCCGGGACGACCTACGAGAACCCGCTCATCGTCGACGTGGATGGTGACGACAACGCGGAGATCGTCGTCGCCTCAAACAACTACGGCTTCCCCGGTGCCACGGGCATCCGCGTGTTCCGCGACCGCACGGATGGCTGGGTGAACACCCGTCGCATCTGGAACCAGCACGCCTACTCCGTCACCCACATCAACGACGATGGCACCGTCCCCGCGAACCCCATCGATAACTGGCGGACCCCCGGGCTCAATACCTTCCGCTCCAACAGCCAGGGCAGCGGCTCCACCAACCCCTTCGCCGCCGCGGATGTGACGGTGACGGAGGTCAGCGCCGGGTGCGACCGGGCGACTGGAGCCCTCAGCCTCAACGCGCAGGTCTACAATCAGGGAGATGCCGCCGTCTCCGCCGGGCTGCCCGTCGCCTTCTACCAGGGCAATCCCGCCGCGGGCGGCACGCTGCTGGGCGTGGCCACCCTCTCCTCCGTGCTCACCGCGGGCCATGGCGCGGTCGCAACCCTCTTGCTCGCCTCCGCCCCGGGCGGGACCGCGGAGATCTGGGCCGTGGCGGACAGCGATGGCACGGGCGCCAGCCGGGAGACCGAGTGCGTGGAGACCAACAACAGCGGCAGCGCTCCCGTCAGTCTGGAGTGCTCCACCAACGTCCCGCCTGTCGCTGTCTGCAAGGACGTCACCGTCAGCGCCAGCGCCATCACCTGTAGCGCCCAGGCGAGCGTGGATGACGGAAGCCATGATCCAGACCTGCAGCCCTCGCCCCTCATCCTCACCCAGTCCCCCTCGGGTCCGTTCGGGCCAGGGAACCACACTGTCTCGTTGACGGTCTCCGACGGGCAGTCGAGCGACTCCTGCACGGCCACGGTCACCGTCGTCGACACCACGGCCCCCGTCATCACCTGTCCGGCCGAGCGCATCGTGGAGGCCACGGGCCCGGAGGGCGCCTTCGTCATTCCCGGGGAGGCCACCGGTTCAGACGCGTGTGGCGCGACCATCAGCGGCCCTTCCGCTGGAGCCTACCCCTTGGGGACCACGGCGGTGACGTACACCGCCACGGACGCAGCGGGCCTCAGCGCTTCCTGCACCACCGCCATCCACGTGGTGACCCACGACTCGGCGCCCCCTGAGCTCACCATGTGCAACATGCCGCGCTACACGTCGGCGGCGTTGATCAAGGCGTGTGGTTGGGCCACGCCCGGCGCCAGCGGTGCGGCCATCAGCGCGGTCCTGCTCACCATCGACGGTGGCGCTCCCCTGCGCCTCACGCCGGACCTCAGCGGCGGCCACGTCGTGAACTGGCTGGAGCTGCCCGAGGGCGAGCACACCATCACCCTCACCGTCATTGATACCAGTGGCGGCACCGCGACCCGGAGCATGGAGGTGACGGTGGACCGCACCGCGCCCGTCCTCCGGGTCCTCTCCCCCGCGCTCGACGTCCCCCAGCCCTGGGTGGTGGACATCCTCACGGAGGTCACGGACCTGACCCCGGTGCGGGTGACCGCCAACTGGATCCACACGGCGGACGTCGGCGCGGGGACGAACATCGCCTCTCACACGGTGGCCTTCTCGAGCCCCGGCTACAACGCCGTGCTCATTCAGGCCACGGACGCCGCCGGCAACACCTCGGAGCAGGTCATCCAGGTGCTCGTCCAGTAGTCCCGGACAACCGGGTCTCGCCCTCCTGGAGAGAGGGCGAGACTCGCGGACGTGTGTCGGCGAGGCGCTTTTCCACGCGGCCTTCACGAGCGAATGCCGTGCACGCCGAAATGTGTTGAAGATGGGCGCATGTCGCCGCCCCCGGCCCATCCGTCCCTGACCTCTCTCGTGCCCCCACCGGGCGAGCTGCTTCGCACGCAGCGAAAAGCGGGCCGGTCCGCCGTGGTCGGGCTGATGCTCCTCTGGGGCGCCGCCTTCGTGAGTCCCTTCGTGACCTACCAGGCGGACGTGAAGGCCGCGGAGGGAGAGCTCCTCGTCCACCTGTCGGACCGCGCGGGCCTCCAGGCCCAGGCGCTGGGCGCGCACCTGGGACTGCTGCGCGCGGAGCTGCAACGGCTCGCGGAGCACCCGGCGCTCAGACCCGAGGACGGAGCGGCGGGCCCCGAGGTGGCGCTCCTCGAGAATGCCTTCGGCCACACGTCCCTCTTCTCGGCGGGCGTCGCGCTGCTGTCCGCGGACGGCCAGCGCATCTGGAGCGACCCGGAGACCATGTCGCTCGGGCGAACACCGCTCCCGACGCGCCCGTGGTTCCGGCGGATGATGGAGCGGCGGGCCGCTTCGGTCGGACTGCTGGACGATGAAGGCGGTGGGCTCGTCGCGGTCGCGGTCCCCATCGTGCGCGACGAGCGTGTCGTGGGCCTCCTCGTGGGCGAGCTCGCGACGGCGAGCGAGCTGCTCCCGCCCCATCGCGGGGCGAACGAGTCCCTGGTCGCCCTGCTCGGCGAGCGCGGCCGGCTCCTGCTCCCGGCAACGCCCCCGCCGCTGCTGCGCCAGCCGGAGCTCGCCGCACGCCTCCGCCCGTTGGTGGAGACGCCCGGGGCCATCACGCTCGGAGGCACGCGGCTGCTCGGCGCGGCGGCGCTCGTTCCCGGCACCGAGATGCTGCTCGCCGTGCTCGAGGACGAGGCGAGGGATCGCGAGCTGCTCAAGCGCCGCTACCTCGGGCAGCTCGGCTTCCACACCGCGCTGCTCGGCGGCGTGCTCCTGCTCTTCACGGTGCTCCTGCGCCGCTCCTACCGTTCGCTGATGGCCGCCGAGGAGCAACTGCGGCGCCAGGAGACGATGGCGGCGCTCGGCACGGCCTCCTCGCTCATCGCCCACGAGGTGAAGAACGCGCTCAACAGCATGCAGGCCGCGCTCAGCATGATCCGCGCGAAGGGAGGCGAAACGACCCTGCCCGTCCAGGCGCTGCGCTCCCAGGCGGACCGGCTCGGCCACCTCGCCCGCTCCTTGCTGAGCTTCGCCTCCCCCCAGTCCACGCAGCGGCGCAGCTGCGAGATGCACCTGCTCGTCCAGGACGCGCTTCAAGCCGTGAAGCTCCTGCCGGAAGCAGCGGATGTCACCGTCGAGACCACGCTGCAGGAGGGACTCTTCGTGAAGGGGGACCCGACGCTGCTGGTCTCCGCTGTCGACAACCTCATCCGCAACGCCGTCGAAGCCGGCGCCGTAGCCCATGACACAGGGCAGCAGCCCACACCTCGCGTCCAGGTCCAGCTCCTGCGCGAAGGCGCGGAGGTGGTGCTCGTCGTGGAGGACAACGCGGGGGGAGTGCCCCTGGCCTTCGAGCCCAGGCTCTGGGAGCCCTTCGCGGTGGGCCGGTCGAAGGGGATTGGCCTGGGGCTTCCGATGGTGCGCACGGCCATCCGCGCGCATGATGGCGGAAGCGTTTCCTACACACGCGTGTCCGGAGGCAGCCGCTTCACGGTTCGCCTTCCGCTCGAGAAAATGGCTTCATGAGCACCTCCCTGCTGCTCGTCGATGACGACAGGACCTTCTCCTCGCTCGCGGCCTCCATGCTGAGCCAGGAGGGCTTCCGCGTCCGGGTCGCACGCTCGCTGCATGAAACGCGCGTCGCGCTCGCCGCCGAGGCGCCCGACCTCGTCGTGCTGGACCGGAGGCTGCCGGACGGGGATGGGCTCGTCTTCCTGCCCGAGCTGCGGGCGCAGCTCCCGACGACCGTCGTGCTGATGGTGACCGCGCACGGCGATATCGAGAGCGCGGTCGAAGCCATCCGGGCGGGGGCTCGCGACTACCTGAGCAAGCCGGTCGAGATCGACGACCTGGTGATGCGCGCGCGCCGCGCGGCCAGCGACCTCCAGCTCCAGGAGCGGCTGCGCCAGGCCGAGAGCGTCCTCGAAGGACGGCATCGGCTGGCGGAGTCCCGCTCGCCGGCGATGCAGCGGACCCTCCAGATGCTGGAGCGGATCGCCACCACGCCGCGAAGTCCCGTCCTGCTGCTCGGGGAGACCGGGACGGGGAAGGCGGTGCTCGCCCGCCACCTCTACGCCCTGCGCCAGAAGCAGGGGGCCTTCGTGCAGATCAACTGCGCCGCGCTCCCGGACACGATGATGGAGAGCGAGCTCTTCGGTCACGAGCGCGGCGCCTTCACGGATGCGAAGACGGCCAGGCGCGGGCTCGTGGAGCTCGCGAGCGATGGGCTCCTCTTCCTCGACGAGGTGGGGGAGCTGCCGCTCGCGCTCCAGGCCAAGCTGCTCACCTTCCTCGACAAGGGGGCCTTCCGGCGGCTCGGTGGCATGACGGAGCTCACGAGCACCGCCCGGATTGTCGCCGCCACCAACAAGGACCTCGAAGCGGAGGTCACCGCCGGGCGCTTTCGCGAGGACCTCCTCTTCCGGCTGAGCGTGTTCCGGGTGGACGTGCCTCCCTTGCGCGAGCGTCGCGAGGATGTGCTGCCGCTCGCGCGGACGCTCGTGCAGGAGCTCTGCTCGGAGCTCGGCCGGCGCCCGGTCCCCTTCTCCCCCGCCGCGGAGGAGCGCCTGGTGAGCTATCCCTTCCCTGGCAATGTCCGGGAGCTGCGCAACGTGCTCGAGCGGGCGCTCGTGCTCGAGGTCGGGCCCGCGCTCGAGCTGCAGTCGCTCGCCAAGGGGGGCGGCGCACCGGCCGCGGTCGACCCCAATGCCTTCTCCGTGTCAGGCCCCCCCCGCCCGCTCGATGAAGTGGAGCGACTCTATGTCCGGCACGTGCTCGAGCAGCTTGGGGGCAGGCGCATGGAGGCGGCCCGCGCCCTGGGCCTGTCCTATCCGACCTTCCTCCGCCGCCTGGAGGAGAACCCGCCCTCGGAGTGAAGGACTTTAAAAATCGTTCATCGCCCGGGCCGCGGGCTTCAAGATTCTTTCATCGCCCCATCCGGAGGCGTCCCTCCCTCGACGGAAAGCGCCCGGAACTGACTGGCACAGCGATTGCGTAGCCCCCCTCTGTCACGCCAATCCCTGGTGTGGCGTGACAGCTGACAGGGGAGCTCAAGCAATGACTTCGGATGTAAAGGCAGCAGAGGCGAGGCCTTCGATGAAGGCGATTCTCGCTTCGGATTTGCCAGCTTCGCTGGTGGTGTTCCTGGTGGCCCTGCCCCTGTGTATGGGCATCGCGCTCGCCTCAGGAGCGCCCATCATGGCGGGCCTCATTGCCGGCGTCGTGGGAGGCCTGGTGGTGGGCTTCCTGGGTGGCGTGCCGCTGCTGGTGAGCGGCCCCGCGGCGGGCCTCGCGGTGATGGTCTTCGGTTTCATCCAGCAGCTGGGCTTCGCCGTGACGTGCGCGGCGGTGGCCGCGGCGGGACTCGTGCAGGTGGCGCTCGGCGGGCTGAAGGTCGCGCGTTCGGCGCTGGCCATCTCGCCGGCCGTGATCCACGGCATGCTCGCGGGCATCGGCATCCTCATCGTGCTGGGGCAGGTCCACATCGTTCTGGGTGGCGCTCCGCAGAGCAATGCCTGGAACAACATCCGGGAGCTGCCCGGGCAGATCCTCAACCTCCATGGCGCGGCCACGCTGCTGGGCCTGCTGACGCTGGGCGTCCTCATCGCGTGGGGGTTCCTGCCGAACGGCCGGCTGAAGAAGGTCCCGGGGCCGCTGGTGGCGGTCGTGGGCGGGACCGTGGTCGCGGCGGTGATGAACGCGGACGTGGCCCGGGTGCAGCTGGCGGCGGATGCGCTGTCCGCCATCAAGCTGCCGTCCCTTCCGGAAGGCTCCATGTGGGGCGCCTTCGCCGTGGCCGTGTTCTCCCTCGCCCTCGTGGCGAGCGCCGAGTCGCTCTTGAGCGCGGTGGCGACCGACAAGCTCCACACGGGCCCGCGGGCGAACCTGGATCGCGAGCTGCTCGCGCAGGGTGTGGCGAACACCTTCTCCGGTCTGCTGGGTGGTCTGCCCATCACCGGCGTCATCGTGCGCAGCGCGGCGAACATCAACGCCGGCGCGAAGACGCGCTGGTCGGCGATCCTGCACGCGGTGTGGATGCTGGCCTTCATCACCCTGCTGGGGAGCCTCGCGGCCTACGTGCCCCTGACGGTGCTCGCGGGCCTGCTCGTGCACGTGGGCCTGAAGCTCGTGAACCTCGCCCACATCCGGGAGCTGCGGCACCGGGGTGAGCTGCCTGTCTATCTCATCACCGTGGCCGGCGTGGTGGGCATCAACCTGCTCGCGGGCATCGGGCTGGGACTCGGCGCGGCCATCCTCCGGCTCCTGTGGCAGCTGGGCCAGGTGCGCGTGGAGATCCACGCCGACAAGGGCGTCCACCAGGTCTGCATCAGCGGCGCGCTGACGTTCGTCGGGGTGCCGAAGCTTTCGACGGCGCTCGCGAAGATTCCGTCGGGCTCCAAGGTTGAGGTGGACGTGGCGGTGAACACGCTCGACCACTCCGGCTTCGAGGCACTCGAGAGCTGGGCGGACACGCATCGCAAGACGGGTGGCACCGTGAGAATGGAGCCGCTCGAGGACGTCTGGACCCGGCGCAGCGCGCGTGTGGCGCCCGCCGCGGGGCCTGCCGCCTCATCCCCTTCCTCCCCCGTTCATCACGTTTCGACTCTCTCTCCCGGAGGTGTGCAGTGAAGAAGCTCATCCGAGGCCTGCTCGATTTCCAGCGCCACACCCTTCCCTCGTACCGGGCGACCTTCGCGCGGCTCGCGAAGGGTCAGTCCCCTGACTGCCTCTTCATCAGCTGCTCGGACAGCCGCGTGGTGCCGAACCTGCTCGTGTCCACGGACCCCGGCGACCTCTTCACGGTGCGCAACGTGGGCAACCTCGTTCCGCCGGCCAGGCCGGGCGGACAGCCCTCGGCGGACCGCGGTGAGGCGGCGGCCATCGAGTTCTCCCTGGGCTTCCTGCCCATCGAGGACGTCGTGGTCTGCGGCCACTCGAGCTGCGGCGCGATGAAGGCCATCCTGGCCGGCGGCAACGTGGACGGCGCCCCGAACCTCGAGCAGTGGCTCGCGCACGGAGCGCCCTCCATCAAGAAGCTGCGTGAGAACACCTCCAGGGTGGGCGAGGGGCTGCCGGACGCGGATCGCCTCTCCCAGCTGAACGTCCTCGAGCAGCTCGAGCACCTGAAGACCTACCCCATCGTGCGCGACCGGCTCGCGGCGGGGACGCTGCGGCTGCACGGCTGGTGGTTCGACATCGGGGCGGCGCAGGTCCACGCCTACCGTGACGACCTCGGCCGCTTCGTGCCCATCGACGAGACCGAGGGCGACCGGCTCCTGACGTCGCTGACGGACGAGCAGCCCACGCTCCGCGCCGTCCAGTAAGGCAGCCCAGAGCCCACGCAGCACCGAGCCTCGGCGTTCCCGCGTTCAGCGTGGAGCGCCGGGGCTCTGCTTTTCTCAAACAATGAGTCCAGGCCTGCTCAGCCGCGCCGTGCGTTTCAGGTGAATAAATGCGCGGACGGTGCGTGGAGATGGCACGGCGGCGGGAACGCTTGAGCGTACCGGCCGCACCGAACCCGTTTCCCACCAGGTCTTCACATGAATCGCATCGTCCGTGCCGCGCTCGTTTCGTCCCTGTTCGTTTCGTCCGCCAGCTTCGCGCAGGACGCGGAGTTCAACATGCAGGTGGACATCGAGGATCAGGACATGCCCTCCGCGCGCATCAAGATGAAGACGACGACGAACGTGGATGGCGAGGAGACGACCACCGTGAAGGTGCGCGGCGGCGGCGCCCGGATGGACGTGCGGATGACGGGTGGAATGACGGAGTCGGAGAGCCACAGCGAGCACCGGACGACGGAGACGCGGCGGGAGCCCCGGATGGACTCCCGGCCGGAGATGCCGATGGCCGCCGAGCCTTCCCACCGCGACTGTGGCACGCGCTCGGACGAGGGCTGCATGATGCGGCGGGATGGGCAGTACCCGATGGACGCCTCCACCTGGCGCGGCTTCTACCAGTCGCTCAAGAGCGAGAACAACGAGATCGTCCGCCAGGAGAAGGCGGAGAAGATGCTCAAGCGCGTCTACCTGACCGCGGTGCAGTTCGGCATGGTGCTGGACCTGTTCAACAATGAGATTGTCCGCCTGGAGGTGGCCAAGGAGGCCGCGCCGCACGTGGTGGATCCGCAGCACGCGCTGGGCTTCTCCTCCAAGTGGCGCAACTCCATCAGCGGCAGCGAGTACACGGACATCATCACCCAGTAGTCCGCAGGCAGGGATGCCGGGCCAGGGGTTCAGGACTTCACGTTGACCCCTCCCCGGCGTCGGGGGCAGTCCTCACGTCAGGCTTGCCAGGATTGCCCCATGGCAAACCGGCACCGCGTCTATCTGGTCCCCGGCTTCTTTGGCTTCACCCAGATGGGTGACAAGGAAACGGAGCGCATCGCCTACTTCCAGAACGTCCCCCGCCTGCTCGAGCAGCGCTTCAAGGAGCGCGGAGTCGATGCGCGGGTGCACGCCATCGCCTCCGCGCCCACCTCCGGGCTGGAGCTGCGTGCCCAGGACGTGTTCCGGGAGATGGCGCGGACCGCGAACGAGGACGACGCGCAGCTCCACCTGGTCGGGCACTCCACGGGTGGGCTGGATGCGCGCAGCGTCGTCTCACCGCGCATGGCGCGGCAGGCTCCGGACTTCGTGAAGCGCGTGCGCTCGGTCGTGACCATCGCCACGCCGCACTACGGCACCCCGCTGGCCAGCTACTTCAACCAGGGCGGCGTGGGGAAGACGCTGCTGCGCTACCTGTGGCTCTTCACCTTCCTCACCCTGCACCGCAAGGCCATGCCCCTGCGGACCGCCGCGCTCCAGGCGTGCTACTGGCTCGTGCTGCGGAGCGAAGAGGCGAAGCTCCCGCCCAACCTCTTCAATCAAATCGTCCGGCTGACGGCGGACCTCTCCGAGGCCGAGCGCGAGGACCTCATCCGGTTCTTCGGTCAGGTGGGCGAGAACCAGGCGCTCATCCAGGACCTCATGCCGGTCCGCCTGCGGGCCTTCAACGCGGACACGGCGGACCGGGAGGGCGTGCGCTACGGCTGCGTCGTCACGGGCGCGCCGCCGCCCAGGCTGTCCCTGCGCCTGCTGCTCACCCCGGACGCGCTCCTGAACGGACTCTTCGCCGTGCTGCATGCGAAGAGCGCGCCCCTGTCCCGGGAGCTCCAGGTTCCGGAGCGCACGCCGGCCCAGACCCAGGCCCTCCAGGATGTCTTCGGCAGGAGGTTCGAGTCCCGCAGCGACGGCATCGTCCCGAGCCGCGCCCAGGTCTGGGGACAGGTCCTCCACGTCGCGACGGCGGACCACCTGGACGTCACGGGCCACTTCGACCAGCCCCCGGAGCACATCAGCTGGCTGAAGTCAGGCTCCCGCTTCCAGGAGCCGCAATTCCAGGCGATGTGGGACCGGGTGATTGACTTCACGGTGGGCGGCGCCGCGACTGTTCACCCAGGCAACGGACTTCCGCGATGCATGCCCGTCGGAGGGTGACGTCCCGCCCGTCCCGGCGGAGAGTCACCCCATGCGCCATGGACTCGTGACCTCGTTCCTCGCCTCCCTCCTGCTGAGCGCCGTCCCCGAAGCCCAGGCCCAGACGGCCCGGCCGGTGGAGACCGCGCCCCCGAACGTGCCGGAGTTCAAGCCCGCGTTCCCGCAGCAGACGCGCGCCCCGGCGGTGAAGACGCGCACGCCCATCGTGGTGACGGAAGTCGCCTCGGGCTTCAACAAGCCGTGGGCCATCGCGTTCCTGCCGGATGGCCGCTTCCTCGTCACGGAGAAGCCCACGGGCAAGCTCTTCATCGTCACCGCCGCGGGCAAGAAGTCACCCCCGGTGGCGGGCCTCCCCAAGGTGGACGGCCGGGGACAGGGCGGCCTGCTCGACGTGGAGGTGGGGCCTGACTACGCGAAGAGCGGGCTCATCTACTGGACCTATTACGAGCCGCGCGAGGGCGGCAACGGGCTCGCGGTGGCGCGCGCGAAGCTGGTGGACGGCCCGAAGCCGCGCATCGAGGGGCTCCAGGTCATCTTCCGCATGCAGCCCACGCTCGAGTCCACGCTGCACGCGGGCGGACGGCTCGTCTTCACGCCGGACGGGAAGCTCTTCGTCACGCTCGGCGAGCGCTCCATCCTCCCCGGCCGCGTCCAGGCGCAGGACCTCAAGAGCGACTTCGGCAAGGTCGTCCGCATCAACCCGGATGGCTCCATCCCCCAGGACAATCCCTTCGTGGGCAGGAAGGACGCCCGGCCGGAGATCTGGTCCTCCGGGCACCGCAACATCCTCTCCGCGGCCCTGGACGCCCAGCAGCGGCTCTGGATTGTTGAGATGGGGCCGCGCGGAGGCGATGAGCTCAACCGCCCGGAGGCCGGCAAGGACTACGGCTGGCCCACGATTGGCTATGGCGAGGAGTACTCGGGCGCGCCCATCCACAAGACGACGCAGGCCGCGGGCATGGAGCAGCCTGTCTATTATTGGGATCCGGTCATCTCGCCCTCGGGGCTCACCATCTACTCGGGGGCGCTCTTCCCGGAGTGGAAGGGGAACTTCTTCATCGGCGGTCTGTCCAGCCAGGCGCTGGTGCGGCTGGTCCTGAAGGACGACCGCGTGGTCGGCGAGGAGCGCCTGCTCACGGAGCGCAACGCGCGGATCCGCGAGGTGGTCCAGGGGCCCGACGGCGCGCTCTACCTGCTCACGGACGATTCGAACGGCCGCCTGTGGAAGCTCACCCCGGGTACTCCATGAATTCCCGGTTGATGTATACTTCATGCTGAAACATCCTCACCGGGAGATACACATGCTGACGTCGTTGAAGAAGGCGGGCCGGGTGCTGTTCGCGATGGGCGCGGGTGCGTTCGTTTCCTTTGGCGCCACGCTGGCGCTGTCCACGCCCGCGACCGCGGAAGCGTCGCAGGTGGAGTGCTACGCCGAGGAGTGCAACGCCAGCTGTGTGGCGAAGGGCTTCCGCCTGGGCAAGTGTTACAAGGCCGCCTGCACCTGCTTCTGACAAGCCCTTCCCACGGGGCCGTCCCCAGGGAGGCCCGGGCAGCGGTCAGGAGCCGCCTGGGGACAGGCCGTATCGCTCCAGCAGGCGCCGGAGCTGTGTCCGGTGCATCCCGAGCGCGCGGGCGGTGGCGGCCACGTTGCCGCCGTGCTGCCGCAGGGCCTGCTCGACGCGGGCCCGCGCGTCTTCGTCCAGCGGGCGGAGGCGCGCGGCAGGCGGCCCGGCGGGCGGGGGCTCCAGGGG